>NZ_JBDNTS010000031.1:0-18113 GCF_047719775.1 Liquorilactobacillus sp. | reverse complement strand
ATAGGACAAAAAAGTCTCTATTTAAATTGTCTATTTTATTGACAGGGGACCAATTCCATTAATAGGAGAGACTTAGAAGAGGATACTGTTGTTGCCGAATATGTAGAGGCACATCGCTATATTTTAGATGAATTGATTAGTGGCTATAAGGAAATGGGACCGTTGAACAAGAAGATTTGTGACGAATTTATTGGATGTGATTGTGAAACGAAATACGAAAATAAAGATCGAGGGGTCATATGACAACTGACGAAGTTAAACGTGGTGA
Organism: Liquorilactobacillus sp.; assembly: GCF_047719775.1. Classification (NCBI taxonomy): domain Bacteria; kingdom Bacillati; phylum Bacillota; class Bacilli; order Lactobacillales; family Lactobacillaceae; genus Liquorilactobacillus; species Liquorilactobacillus sp. The sequence goes on along the minus strand of NZ_JBDNTS010000031.1, from coordinate 17,845 downwards.
TATTTTTTACGCGGATTTATCAACAGTGGTTGGTTCTGAGCAAGGTGGAATGCGTCCGGTTCTGATTGTTCAAAATAATATTGGTAATCGTTACAGCCCAACTGTCATTGTTGCTGCGATTACAGCAAAGATTCAAAAGCCCAAAATGCCAACACATGTAGGGCTAATTGCTGCTGAGGTTGGTATTGAAAAAGACTCAGTGGTGTTGTTGGAACAAATTAGAACAATCGATAAGCAGCGCTTGAAAGATAAAATCGCACATATTAGTGAAATAGAAATGAATGAGATTAATCTTGCACTAGATGTCAGTTTAGGGCTGACAGACATACATAATAGGTAGCGTAGTAATTGTTCTTTATCTTTACTGATTAGGTAAGGAAGTTATAACATTGTATAAATAAAAAGAGGGCTAAGTCAAAAGTTAATTTTTGACTTACTCCCTCTTTTTCTATAGTTAAAATTATTCGATTTAATTATGGTTACGGGTTATCCTCATACTAAGACTTATCTCTTAAGCCTGTAAATCTTCAATTTCCGAAACTTTAAAGCTTTTTCTTTCAAGGTTGGATATTATTTTTTCAAGTTTTGTAGGTGTTATACCAGCGGGCAAGGTAAATAATGTGCGGTGTACTAAGCCCTTATCTTCAACATCTAGAGTTATACAACTTGCAATCGCAGTATACTTTGTAATTATTTTAGACATTTCAACAAGATCACCACGTTCATCCGAAGAAATAACAGTCAATACATAACTTCCAATATTGATATTCCAAGATTGTGAGAGCATATTTAGTAAACTCGAATGGGTTAAAATGCCATAAAAAAGATTCTGTTCATCAAGAACGGTAATGTAAGGTAAATCTTTGATTGAGAAGAAAATATTAAAAAAAGCTGAGTCGAGTGTTACGAACTTTGTAGCATTTTTTAATAAATAAGTGACTGGGAGGCTCATATCGCCACCACGTGACTTGTGGCGATAGATGTGCATCTTATAAATATTTCCACGAAAAATTTGGCCTGTTTCGTCTAAAATTGGGACGCAACGATATCCTGAATTTTCCAAGATGTCTAAGGCCTGTTCTAGAGTAACATCTTCACGCACAGTTGTTAGATCTTTTTTTTGATGTACCAAAGACTTAAATAGCATACAATAATTCCTCCATCGATTAAAAACTTCTAATCTATATTATCATAAAATGATATTGAAAGGAGAATTAAAGTGAAACTTTTTACAATTTATTCAGAATTATAATAATTAAAAGGTATTATTAAAGAGTAATAGAGAAAACTAAAAAGGTTAGGTAGGTGTAGGTAAAAAAAGATTGAAATCAAAACGAATGTTTTAATTCCAACCTTTACTAATATTAACTTTTAAATTGTAAGTAATTACGCTTCAATTGTTTTAAGACCGTCTGTCAGAACTTTCTTAAGAGTTGTTGCTGAATCAGTCATCTTCTTGCTTTCTTCTTTATTAAGAGGAACTTCAAGAATCTTCGCAACGCCAAGTCCGTTGATGACAGCTGGTGTACCAATATAGATATCATTCAAGCCATATTGTCCATCCATGTATACTGAAACGGGAAGAACAGCATCTTCATCACGCAAGATAGCCTTAGAGATACGAGCCAACGCAGTAGCAACACCATAGAAGGTAGCACCCTTTTTGCTAATAATTGTGTATGCCTTATTACGAACATCATCTTCAATTTTAGCTAAGTCTTCTGCGGTTACTTTATTATTTTCAGCCCAATCTAGAACTGGAAGTCCACCGATTGTTGCTGCTGAGTAAGCTGCAAATTCAGAATCGCCATGTTCACCCATGATGTATGCATGAATTGAACGTGGGTCATTAACTTCAAATAATTCACCAAGAGCAACACGTAAACGAGAAGTATCAAGAGAAGTACCTGAACCAATTACCTTGTTTTTAGGGAAACCAGATAACTTCCAAGTAGCATATGTTAGGATATCAACTGGATTAGCAGCAACAAGGAAAATGCCATCAAAACCGGATTCAACGATTGGTTTAACAATGCTTGAAAGAATACGTAAGTTCTTATTAACCAAATCTAAACGGGTTTCACCTGGTTTTTGAGGAGCACCAGCTGTGATAACAACTAAATCAGCATCTTTACAATCTGAATATTCAGCAGAATAGATTTTCTTTGGATATGACAATGCTGTTGCATCAGCCAAATCAAGAGCATCACCTTCTGTACGTTCTTTCACAACATCAACAATACCGAATTCTTCGGCAACTCCTTGAAGAGCCATTGCGTAAGCATAGCTAGAACCAACGGCGCCGTCTCCGACTAAAATAACTTTTTGATGATTTTTATTTTCTGACACTATAATGCATTCCCTTCATTAGTGAAATTAGTAACACAACCATAGTATAGCACGTTTTTCTGAAAAATGTGAAGAGACTTTCAAACTTTTTTCAGAAGAACTTTATCAAATTATGGTATACTTTTAGGCGTAGCAGAATACTAAAACTAGCGGAACTGGCTGAGGTTCCGATTTTTTGATATTCTTGAAAATCAAGATAAGATTATTGAGAGTGCTTACAAAAAAATTTTCAAAAGAAATGAATATGGAGTGTTTTTATAATGAAATTGATAGTTGGGTTAGGAAATGTTGGCAAAGAATATGATGGTACAAGACATAATGTGGGATTTATAGTTTTGGATGAATTAGCTAAAAGAGAAAAAATTTCTTTTAATAAAATCAAGAATGAGGCAAGTGTAACTTCTTTTGTGTCCAATAGTGAAAAAATAATTTTGGCGAAACCACTTACCTACATGAATGAGTCGGGTAGAAGTGTGCGACCTTTGATGGATTTTTACAAAATTCCAGTGGAAGATGTAGTTGTTATACATGATGATCTGGATTTACCAGTAGGACACTTGAGATTGCGCCAAACCGGTTCTGCTGGTGGACATAATGGAATCAAAAGCTTGATTTCACATCTAGGCACGCAGAAATTCAAACGTATGAGAATAGGAATTGATCATCCACAACGGATGAGTGTTGTCGATTGGGTTCTATCAAGATTTACCAAAGAGCAGCAGCTGCAATTAGAGAATGGAGTTGACCAAGCACTTGATGCTCTGGATAATTGGATTAACACTGATGACTTTATGGGAACAATGAATAAGTATAATCATAAGTAAACAATTTTTGGGGGTTTTAAAAAAATGAAGTTACAAGAAATATTTACGGAGATTCCTGAATTAGATATCTTTTTGAAGAATCTAGATGAGGGAAAAGGGCAAAGAAACCTTTTGACAGGTTTAATTGCATCCGCAAAGCCTTTATTTCTGGCAGAATTATTAAAAAAGAGAGGGGAAAATATACTTTTTGTGACTGATTCCTTGCACCACGCACAACAATTAGAAAGGGAGTTGTTGGGCTACGTAGATAAAGAGCAAGTCTTTTTATTTGCAGTGGACGAGGCAATGGCAGCTGAGGTCGCGATTAGCTCACCCGAATATCGTAGCGAAAGAATCAAAGCTTTGACAGCACTACAGGAACATGAGCTACCCAAAATTGTTATTACTTCGACAAGAGGTTTAAAAAGTATTGTACCACTACCAAGTGTGTGGAAAAATGCAAAGGTCAATCTAACAATTGGTAATGATATTGAACAGAGACGTTTAATTGATAACTTAGCTGAATTAGGTTATCAACGAACTAAGTTAATTGAAAAGATCGGTGATTTTGCAGTTAGAGGATCAATTGTTGATGTTTTCCCAGCAAATATTGTTAATCCTATTCGAATCGACTTATTTGACACTGAAATCGATTCTTTGCGTGAATTTGATATGAATACGCAAAGAAGCATTGAGAATATAAAACATGTTGAGATTTTACCCGCTACAGATGTGCTAATTTCAAAAGAACAAATAAAAAAAGCAACTGAAAATATAAGTACGGCTTTGAACGGCGAAAAAAAAATATTGAAGAATAAAGATAGTTACAGCAAGCTGTCCGAAACGATTGAAGATCTGCTCAAAAGAATTAAGGAGAGAAAGCTTTTATCTAGTGATGCTGCATTTTTAGACAAAATAACAAATGGAAAAACAAATATTACAGATTATTTGGCAGAAGATGACTTGCTCATCATGGATGATTACCCAAGACTACTGGATACTGAGAAGATACTGGAAGACGATGATGCAAATTGGAAGTTATCTCAAGTAGAAATGGGTAAAATCTTTTCAGATGAGTATCTCGGTGAATCAATCAGAAAAATTGTAAAAAAAATTAAGCAGAAAAGCTTATTTTTATCGATTTTTGAAAAAGGAATGGGTCAGCTTCTTTTTAATCAGAAGCTTGATTTAAAAGTTAGAGGAATGCAAAACTTTTTTGGACAGATGCCGCTTCTTAAAACAGAAATTGATAGATGGTCTAGCCAAAAACAAACAGTTGTAATTTCAATCTCAGACAAGGAAAGACTTGACAAGATAGCAGCAACGCTAGAAGATTTTGAGATAAGAGCATTAATTGTGTCAGATGGCAAAATAAAAAGCGGACAAACGCAGCTGATATTAGCTAATTTAGCTACAGGTTTCGAATTGCCACAAGAACACCTAGTTGTAATCACGGAAAATGAGCTATTTAATAAGTTACCTAAAAGAAGAGTTTCTAAACGGCAGACGATGGAGAATTCTGAAAGATTAAAGAGTTACACAGAACTAAAAGAAGGTGACTATGTTGTTCATATTAACCATGGAATTGGTAAATATATTGGTATGAGAACAATGGAGGTAGAAAAAAAACATCAGGATTATTTGACAATAGTGTACCGAGATGATGCTAAATTATTTCTCCCAGTCACTCAAATTGATAGAATTCAAAAGTATGTTTCAGGAGAATCTAAAGCCCCACACATCAATAAATTAGGTGGGTCAGAATGGAAAAAAACGAAAAGCAGTGTTGCCTCTAAGATAGAGGATATTGCTGATGAGTTAGTTGAGCTATACGCAAAAAGGGAAATGGAACAGGGATTTGCTTTTTCAGCGGATAATGAATATCAAAAGGAATTTGAGGATGGATTTTCATATTCAGAGACGCCAGATCAATTACGAAGCAGTGCAGAGATTAAACGTGATATGGAAAGAAAGGTACCAATGGATCGTTTGTTGATTGGAGATGTTGGCTATGGGAAAACCGAGGTGGCACTCAGAGCGGCTTTTAAAGCAATTCAGGACCAGAAACAGGTTGCTTTTTTGGCACCTACAACGGTACTTGCACAGCAACATTATGAAACAATGGTGAATCGCTTTGGTGATTTTCCAGTGCAAAGTGCTGTTTTATCACGTTTTCAAACAAGAAAACAGGTAAAGCAGACAATTAGTGATTTAAAGCATGGGGTGATTGATATTGTAGTTGGGACCCATAGGTTACTGTCTAATGATATCAAATTTGCTGATTTGGGACTCCTGATTATTGATGAAGAACAACGTTTTGGAGTCAAACACAAGGAAAAATTGAAACAACTGCGTTCGCAAGTTGATGTTTTAACGCTGACGGCAACACCTATTCCGAGAACCTTGAACATGTCAATGCTTGGTGTTAGGGATTTATCTGTAATTGAAACTGCACCGATGAATAGATATCCAATTCAGACTTATGTAATGGAACAAAATTACGGAACTGTAGCGGATGCTATTTCCCGGGAAATGGCTAGAGGAGGTCAAACCTTTTATCTGCACAATCGAGTTGCCGATATTGAAAAAACTGTGACTGAGATTAAAGCCTTTGTTCCAGAAGCGCAAGTCGCCTATATTCATGGGCAAATGACTGAACTGCAGTTGGAACGGATACTGGTTGACTTTATTGCTGGAGAATATGATGTATTGGTAACTACGACAATTATCGAAACTGGAGTTGATATTCCTAATGTGAACACTCTGATTGTAGAAAATGCGGATAAGATGGGACTTTCACAGTTATATCAACTTCGTGGGCGAGTTGGACGAAGCAATCGAGTTGCGTACGCGTATTTTATGTATCAAGAGAATAAAGTACTTACTGAAATTAGTGAAAAAAGATTAGAAGCAATTAAAAACTTTACCGAATTGGGCTCAGGTTTTAAAATTGCAATGCGTGATTTATCAATTAGGGGCGCAGGAAATCTTCTGGGTAAGCAACAACATGGCTTTATAGATTCGGTAGGGTATGATTTGTATACTCAAATGCTGAAAGAAGCAGTTGCTCGGAAAAGAGGGGTTGGCGAAATTAAAAAGACAGATGCCGAACTTAAAATCGGCATTGAAGCATATTTGCCATCAAGTTATGTTGAAGATCAGCGACAAAAAATAGAATTATATAAGCGAATCAGACAAATCGAAAATGAGGAACAATTCTTTGAAATTCAAGAAGATTTGCTTGATCGTTTTGGTGAATATCCGAGTGAAGTCGATAATTTGTTACAATTAGGGCTGTTGAAGATGTATGCTGATATGGCACTTGTTGAGGTAATTGATTATGAGAAAAAGAAAATTAATGTGATTTTTAGTGAGGATGCCTTTGAATTTTATAGCGCTGAAGATTATCTAGAAATTATTGCTAAAATTAATTTGAAAGCGATCTTAAAATCTGAGCAGAAAAGAATGAAAATTAGTATAGCATTGCAACCTGCAAGTAAATTTGCAAAGAATATTGCAGATGTGACAGAAATGTTTAAAAAACTAAGTAAAAAAATAAAAAAGGTAAAAGAACATGAAAAACAAAACAGCTAATTTCGCACTTAAAGGTGCAACCACACTGACAGTGGCTGCTTTGGTTGGTAAAATATTAAGTGCAATCTATCGTGTTCCTTTTCAAAACTTGGTCGGAAACAAGGGGTTTTATATTTACCAGCAAATCTATCCAATATATGGAATTGCTATGACAATCGGTCTTACCGGATTTCCAGTCTATATTTCTAAGATAATTGCAAGAGAAACGGAGCAAGTTAAGAAAAAACAGCAAGCAGTTATTCTGTTAGATATACTCTTCTTTTTTGGAATAGTAATTTTTGCATTTCTTTATATAGGAGCAGCTGAAATTGCCTATTTGATGGGAGACAACAGGCTAGTTGAATTAATAAAAGGTGTATCATGGCTGTATTTGCTGGTACCATTGCTTGCCGTTGCAAGAGGCTACAATCAAGGAATGCAGGAGATGACACCAACCGCACTTTCACAATTGGTTGAGCAAGTGGCCCGAATATGTATAATCATCGTAGTTGCACTTTTTGGGACTTCACATGGTTGGTCACTTTATCGGATTGGAAGTTATGCTTTTTTAGGTTCCATAATAGGAGCAGTCTGTGCTTTGTGTTTTTTTATCAGCTTTTTTAAAAAAATTATAAAGTTTCAGCGTAAGCAAAATTTTGCGTTAATCATCTCAACCTTAAAAGGGTTGTTTTCTGAGGGATTAATAATTTGTTTTTTTGCAGGAATTCTAGTATTGCTACAGTTGATTGACTCTTTCACGTTAAAAAAAGCTTTACAGGTTGCTGGATATTCGGTGCAGAATGCTGAAAATCTGAAAGGTGTCTATGATCGCTCACAAACATTTCTTCAACTGGGATTAGTTGTTTCAACCAGTTTTTCGGCTAGTTTATTGCCAATGTTAATTAAGAATCAGGTGGAAAAAGATAAACTGAAATTTGAACAAAATACACGGTTGATTTATCGAATTTGTATCTGGATGTCAATGGCTGTGACTTGGGGACTGATAATTTTGATGCCAAGTCTCAACAAGGCACTTTTTTCCTCTGTACAAGGCAGTGTTGCAATAAGTATTAGTATGTTGACGATTATTTTTGCAGGCGTTATTTTATTAGATAATTCAATATTGCAAAGTACAAATAACTATAAAAAAAATATTGGTGTGTTAGTATCAATAATAGTAATTAAATTTTTAACGAATTATCAATTTACGCTGTATTTAGGAATTGTTGGAGCTGCACTTTCTAGTGTGTTGAGTATGGCAATTGGAACATTTTTATCTGAGATGTCATTGAAGAAAATTGGGCTTAGCCGAAAATTGAGCAGACGTTTTGTGAAGAAAATCGTTGTGTGCTCCGTAATAATGGTCAGCGTAGTCTTTTGCATACTCAGGGTGACTAATTCGCTTGAAACTTCGCGAATAGGTAGTTTTATCCAGTGTATTATTGGAGTTCCAGTAGGAGCAGTTTTTTATGTGGGCTCGACTAGATATGGCAACTTATTCAGCGATAAGGAATGGAAAAGTATTCCTGGTGGAGAATATGTTTTGAAAATTTTCAAAAAAAGGATGGATAAATAATGAGATTAGACAAGTTTTTAAAAGTTTCACGTATTATAAAGAGGAGAACTGTGGCGAAAGAAATTGCAGATAAAGGCAGAATTACAATTGACGGTAAAGTAGCTAAGTCCTCAACGGATGTAGCTGTCGGGAACAAGTTGGTTATTTCTTTTGGCAATAAGACATTGAGTGTGTTGGTAACCTCTTTGAAAGAAACAGTGAAAAAGGATGAAGCAACAGAGCTATACGAAATTATTGCGGAAGACTTTAAAGAAAACTTCAATAAGTAAATTAATAGACTTTGAGGAATTAAAATTGCTATAATAATGAAGTAGTAATGCTAGGAAAGGGGTAGCTTTTGAGATGGCAGCAGGTCAAAAAATCAGAACATTAAATAATTCTTTTTATCGTGCTAACGAGGAAAAACAAAGAAAAAGTGATTATCAAAAACGGGTCAGGCGAGTTCATAAAAAGCGGTTCATTATAGCTACCCTAGCATTCTTTTTAATAGTCGCTTTTTTTGGTTATCAGATTGTAAATACAAAATTATTAACAAGTAATTTATACCAGCAAATCAATACATCACAAAAAAAACTCAATAGTGTCAAAAATCAAAGGGCAGATCTGAAGGAAAAGGTAAAACAGCTAAATAGCGAAGATTACCTTGAAAAGATAATCAGGGAGAAATATTATTATTCAAAAGATGGTGAAACGATTTATAGTTTACCAAATAGCAGCTTGGGACAAAAATAATTTGATAGTCTTTAATCTATTGCATACCAGCTTTTGCATGTTATACTAAGATGTATATAGTTTAAGGAGGAGCAGCATTTTTATGTCAATTGAAGTGGGAGCTAAAGTTACAGGCAAGGTTTCAGGGATAACGAATTTCGGTGCATTTGTTGATTTGGGCGACAAAAAGAATGGGTTAGTCCATATCAGTGAAGTATCTGACGGATATATCAAGGACATTCACGATGTTTTGAGCATCGGTGATGAGGTTACAGTCAAAGTTTTGTCAATTGCTGAAGATGGAAAGATCAGTCTCTCAATTCGAAAAGCAGTTGCAGTTGCTCCTCATCGAGAGAATACACATACTAATCGAACAGAACGTGGAAATAATTATCATTCCGGTGGAACAGATGTGAAGACGCATAATCATAGCGGGCAACGGCAAGGTTATAAAAAAACAGAATATAAAAAAGTAAATGAAGCTAAGAAGACGGATTTTGATTCATTACTATCAGGTTTTTTGAAGGATAGCGAAGTTCGCTTGACATCATTAAAACGAAATACAGAAGGTAAGCGTGGTGGTCGTGGTGGCCGTCGCAGTTAAATCAAATAAATTCGATTGTTGTCGTAAGCAGCAGTCGTTTTTTTGGTAGGTCGGGGATATGGAAAATTTAGCACAAAGTTTTTTTTATAACTTTAGAAAATATTGTCCTAATCAAAGAGTGCTGGTAGCTGTATCAACAGGTGTTGATTCAATGGTATTGCTTGATTTATTAAGTGAACTACCAGAAAGTGTTAGACCTGTTATCGAAGTAGCTTATGTAGATCACAAGTTAAGACAAGAAAGCCAAGCTGAGACAAGCTTTATCAGAAATTTTTGCAAGAAACGGCATATTAAGCTTCATTGCAGGGAATGGGAGACCGAAATACATCCTAATGTTGGGATAGAGTCAGCTGCAAGGACCTTCAGGTATAAATTTTTTGCAGATATCATGGAGAAAACAGGAATTAAAACCTTATTAACGGCGCATCATGCAGATGATCAGGCAGAGACTTTTCTGATGAAGCTTGTAAGAGGAGGCAATATTCAGCAATTACAAGGAATTAGAGTCACTAGAAGATTTGCAGATGGATATTTGGTCAGGCTTTTATTGAATTATTCAAAAGATGAAATTCGTGAATATGCACGAAAAAGAGACCTTATTTACTTCGAAGATGCAACCAATCGTTCAAATGATTATTTAAGAAATAGAGTTAGACATTTGCTTGTTCCTAAAATGAAAGATGAAAATTCCAAGTTTTTAGAACATGTACAATCCTATGAGCATCAGCTTTCGCTTTTATTGTGTGCAACTGAAGAACAGGTAGATAATTATTTAGTAGAGATGCAGATAAATGAAACTGCTTTTTCAGTTGATTTCTGGTTGTCATTGAGCAAGAGTTGGAGAACTTTGGTAATAAGGAAGTTGCTTGAAAAATATTCAAGAAAACTGAATGAAGACAGCTTGAACCAAATTGAAAGCTTCCTAGGTAATTCTCAAAAGCCACAAGGGTCAATTAAAATTGGGATGCATGAGTTTTTAATAAAAAAATACAATTTATTTTATTTTGATAATAAATATCAAATTAAAGATGAAATTCAGAACAAATATAGGTTAAAATTAGATACGTGGGTATTTCTTAACGAAAAAGAAGAGATAGGAGTTTTTTTTAATAAGAAACCAGAAATTCTAGCAACTGATCAAGTCTTTTATTTTTCAGATTCACAATTACTTCCTTTAACAATTAGACATCGTAATCAGGGAGATCGAATTCATACTAAGGTCGGAACACAGAAACTAAAAAAAATCTTGATTGATGACAAAATTCCGCAAGATATTCGTGCAAAAATATGGATAGTTGTTACTACAGAAAATTTGGTCTTGTGGGTGCCGAGTGTTAAAAGATCAGATTTGTCAGAAAGTCCTGTAAATGATAAAATGCAATACATGATAATTTTTAGGAATAAAGTCTAGGAATGAGGTTGAATATGAACGAGGATATCAGAGAGATTCTCTACAGTAAGGAGCAAATAGAAGAGATCTCAAAGAGCATTGGAGCACAATTGACTATCGATTATGCAGATAAGAAACCTTTAGTTATTTGCGTACTGAAGGGTGCTATTTTGTTTATGGCAGATATCATTAGAAAAATTGATACATACGCCGAAATTGATTTTATGGATGTTTCAAGTTATGGTGATGCAACTGTTTCGTCAGGAGAAGTCAAAATAATTAAGGATTTAGATGTTCCAGTTGAAGGCCGAGATATTTTGATTATTGAAGACATCATTGATACTGGGAAGACCTTACAACGCATAGTTAGTCTTTTAAAACACCGCAAAGCACAATCTGTAAAAATTTGCACACTGTTGGATAAACCTGAACGAAGAGTAGAAGGCGTTGTTCCAGATTATGTGGGTTTTCAAGTGCCAAATGAGTTCGTGGTCGGGTATGGACTTGATTACCAAGGAATGTATCGTAACCTTCCATATGTTGGTATTTTAAAAACAGAAATTTATGAGAATAATTAATGGTCAATAATAGTCAAGTGTGTTATGATTTATGCGCTACCTGTTTGACCGTAGCAATCTGTGTAGTAAACGAGGAGGAAGCAGATGAACAATAACAAGAATGGGCTCTTTAGAAATAGTCTATTTTATATTGTGATTTTCCTTGGGGTAATGGGAATGTTGTACTACTTTTTTGGTGGTAAAACAAGTTCTCAATCTCAACAAATCCAATCAAGCCAATTTATTAGTGAGTTAAAGAAGGATAATGTTAAAGATTTCACAACGCAACCTTCTGGAAGTACTTATAAAATTACAGGGGACTATAAAAAGTCACGTAAAGTTAAAGAATCAACAGGTCTAGGAAGTTTTACTTCTGGAAGTAGTAAGGTGACTTCATTTTCAACTAATGTGCTGACTAATGATGTTGCTGTCAAACAGATTCAACAGTATGCTGAAAAAAATAACGTGAAGAATGGTACTAAAGAAGAAGAGTCTAGTAGTCTATGGTTACAATTACTGATTTACTTGTTACCAGTGGTCTTCTTTGTGTTCTTTTTCTACATGATGATGGGGCAAGCAGGACAGGGCGGCGGTAATGGTCGTGTCATGAATTTTGGTAAATCAAAGGCTAAACCAGTAGACAAGAAGGCTAACAAAGTACGTTTTTCCGATGTTGCTGGTGCGGAAGAGGAGAAACAGGAACTTGTTGAAGTTGTTGAATTCTTAAGAGATCCTCATAAGTTTCTCTCGTTAGGGGCTAGGATCCCTTCAGGGGTTCTACTTGAAGGACCTCCTGGAACAGGTAAGACATTACTTGCAAAGGCTGTTGCCGGTGAAGCTGGCGTGCCATTTTTCTCTATCTCAGGTTCTGATTTCGTAGAGATGTTTGTTGGTGTCGGGGCAAGTCGTGTTCGTGATTTATTTGAAAACGCGAAAAAGAATGCACCATCAATCATTTTTATTGATGAAATTGATGCTGTTGGTCGTCAACGTGGCAGTGGTATGGGCGGCGGACATGACGAACGTGAACAAACGCTTAATCAATTATTGGTTGAGATGGATGGTTTTGAAGACGATGAGAGTGTAATTGTTATGGCAGCAACAAACCGTTCAGATGTTTTGGATCCTGCACTATTAAGACCAGGTCGTTTTGATCGTAAGATTTTAGTCGGTCGTCCTGATGTTAAGGAACGTGAAGCTATCTTGAAGGTGCATGCTAAGAATAAGCCGTTAGCAAATGATGTTGACTTAAAGATGGTCTCTAAGCAGACACCTGGATTTGTTGGTGCTGATTTAGAGAACTTGCTTAATGAAGCAGCTCTTTTGGCTGCTCGCCGTGATAAAAAGCAAATCGATGCATCAGATATTGATGAGGCAGAAGACCGTGTTATTGCTGGCCCTGCTAAGAGAGATCGTGTAGTTAGCAAGAAGGAAAGAGAAACAGTTGCTTATCATGAAGCAGGGCATACTGTCGTTGGCCTAGTTCTCAATGAAGCACGAGTCGTTCATAAAGTTACAATCGTACCTCGTGGTCGTGCTGGTGGATATGCAATTATGCTTCCAAAAGAAGACCAAATGTTGCTTTCAAAGCACGATATGAAGGAGCAAATTGCTGGTTTAATGGGAGGCCGTGCTGCTGAAGAAACCGTTTATGGTGAGCAGTCATCCGGTGCTTCAAACGATTTCCAGCAGGCAACGCAGCTTGCTAGAGCCATGGTTACCGAATATGGGATGAGTGAGAAACTTGGTCCTGTCCAATATGAGGGACAAAGTAATGTATTTGCTGGTGGCGGAATGGCTGGACAACCAAGCTATTCTGGACAAACAGCCAATTTGATTGATGATGAGGTTAAAGCTTTACTGAATGAGGGAATGACTTCAGCCAAGCAGATTATTGGAGAACATCGTGGGCAGCATAAGATAATTGCTGAAGCTTTGCTTGAATATGAGACACTTGATGAGAAACAAATTCTAAGCTTATTTGAGACGGGTGAGATGCCATTTAAGAAGAATACAGAATTTCCTAGTGAAAAAGCTGCAACTTTTGAAGAATCAAAAGAGGCTCTGAAACGAAAAGAAGAAGAAAAACAGCGGGAAAATGAAAGAACGGGCGCTGAAGATTTAACCAAGACTATAACATTTTATCCAAAGGATAAATCTTAATAATAGAAACAGTTTTTTATGTAAGAACGGATGATTTTATATTGAAATCATCTGTTTTTTATTGCTATTATGGAGTTAACATATTAGTTTGAGGAGAAAAAAAGAATGACTGATTATTTGATAAAAGCATTGGCTTACAATGGTCAATTAAGAGTTTATGCTATTGACACAACAGAAACTGTTAGAAAAGCACAGAGAATACATGACACATGGAGTGCTGCTACAACTGCATTTGGCAGGGCAATTACAGCTACTAGCTTACTTAGTCAATCGTTATTAAAAGGCGGTAATAAAATGACTGTGAAAATTATGGGAAATGGACCAACAGGAACAATTGTGATTGATGGTACGGCAAGTGGTGATGTGAAGGGGTATTTGAAGGAACCTCATGTTCATTTACCGTTGAATAAACAACAAAAGATTGATGTTAAGGGAGCAGTTGGGAGCAGCGGTTTATTAGAAATTACGAAGGATCTCGGACTTAAAATGCCTTTTACTGGACAGGTTCCGCTTGTTTCTGGAGAATTAGGTGAAGATTTTACCTACTATATGGCAAAGTCTGAACAAATTCCTTCTTCAATTGGAGTCTCAGTCTTTGTTAATAATGATAATTCAGTTAGAACTGCTGGAGGTTTTATGGTTCAGGCAATGCCTGATGCCGATGAAGCAGTTTTAGCAGAAGTTGAGCAGAATATCGCCAATTTACCAGCAATTTCAGTGATGATGGCGAAAAAAACTATACCAGAGGAAATAATTTATCGAATTTGTGGACAAAAAAATACACAAATTTTGGATAAAGTTGAAATTAGTTATAGATGTGATTGTTCGAAAGAACGGTTTGCAAAATCACTTGCAAGTATTTCACCAGCTGATTTAAAATTAATAATTGAAGAAGATCATAGTGCTGAAGTAATCTGCCATTTCTGCAAAAAAAAATATGTTTTTACAGAAGCTGAGTTAGAGAGACTGGTAAAAGATATTTAAAATTAGATTTGCTTTTTATGCCATAATTGGGCAATATATAAGGTGAGTAATTTTTTGGAGGGATAATCTTGGTTAAGGAACAAAATATGAACGATCAGCTGAAGGTTCGGCGTGAAAAGATGGATGAATTACGCGCGGAGGGAATTGATCCATTTGGTCATCGTTTTGAGCGAACAGCAATGACTATGGAACTACATGATCAATATGATGCAAAAACAAAAGAAGAGTTGGATGGTTTAGGAATTGAGGCAACAATTGCGGGAAGAATGGTTGCAAAGCGAGGAAAAGGTAAAGTTGGCTTTGCTGATATTCAAGATAAAGATGGTCGCTTGCAATTATATGTTCGTAAAGATGTTGTTGGCGAAGAAAAGTATCATATTTTCAAGCGATCTGATTTAGGAGATCATTTAGGTCTTACTGGAGAAGTAATTAAGACAGATATGGGGGAATTAACACTAAAAGTTACCGATATCACTTTTTTATCAAAAGCGCTTCGACCATTACCAGACAAGTTTCATGGCTTACAAAATGTTGAACAAATTTATCGTCAACGTTATTTAGATTTGATTTCAAATCGCGATAGTTTTGAGCGCTTTATGAAGAGAAGCAAGATTATCACGGCAATTAGGCGCTACCTTGACGATAATAATTTTACTGAAGTTGAAACACCGGTTTTGCATAATCAAGCTGGCGGTGCTGCTGCACGTCCGTTTATTACACATCATAATGCATTAGATATTTCACTTTATCTTAGGATTGCACTTGAGTTGCATCTAAAACGATTGATTGTTGGTGGAATGGAACGTGTTTATGAAATAGGTCGTGTATTTAGAAATGAAGGAATTGATACAAAACATAATCCTGAATTTACGATGTTAGAATCATATGCTGCTTACTTTGACTTTACAGATGTTATGGATGAAACTGAAGGAATATTTAAAGCTGCGGCAAAAGTAGTGACAAATGATGGGGTTGTTGAATATCAGGGGGAAAAAGTTGATTTTAACAAACCGTTTAAGCGTGTTCACATGGTGGACGCAATCAAAGAGAAAACTGGTGTTGATTTCTGGCAAGAAATGTCAATTGAGCAAGCTAGACAGATTGCCAATGAAAAAGGAGTCCACTATGAAATGTATTGGAAAGTTGGACATATTATTAATGAATTCTTCGAGACTTTTTGTGAAGATAAAATAGTTGACCCTACTTTTATATATGGTCACCCGGTTGAGGTTTCACCACTAGCTAAAAAGAATGCAAAGGATGCTAGATTTACGGACCGTTTTGAGATGTTCATTCTTGGAAATGAGTATGCAAATGCTTTTACTGAATTAAACGATCCTATAGACCAAAGAAGCCGTTTTGAAGCTCAGGTTAAAGAACGCGAGGCTGGCAACGATGAGGCTGAGGGAATTGATGAAGATTATGTTGAAGCATTAGAATATGGGATGCCGCCAACCGGAGGATTAGGGGTAGGTATTGATCGATTGGTAATGTTGATGACAGATGCGCCTTCCATTCGTGATGTCTTGCTTTTCCCAACTCTAAGAATGGATGAAAGTAAATAATAACTAGCTAATAGTCAACCTGATGAATTTAACAAAGTTACTATAATATTAAAGAAAAAGGTCGAATAAAACTTCGGCTTTTTTGTTACTTCTGAATTTAAAATCTAAATGAAACATGATCGAAAGCTGGCGTGCACATGAATGTTTTACGTAGTACTTTTTCATCACTTCAAAATAGAAACTTTCGTTACTTCTGGTTTGGTCAATGTATTTCCGTCATGGGAACCTGGATTCAGCGAACGGCACAAACGTGGTTGGTCTACCAAATGACAGGCTCGGCATTTCTCGTGGGCATTCTGACGGCTTGTCAATTCGTACCGATTCTTCTGTTGACATTGATAGCGGGAACTGTCATCGATCGTTGCCCAAAGAAACGAATCTTACTGTTGACTCAGTTTGGTTTTTTATTACTCGGGTTAGCTATGACGATTCTTGTTTATACCAGACTTGTTCAATACTGGGAAGTTCTGGTAATCGCAATTTTGTATGGAATTCTCCAAAGCTTTGATACTCCAACCCGTCAGTCCTACGTTGTTGAACTCGTTGGTCAAAAGGACTTAATGAATGGAATATCCTTGAATTCAACGTTGTTCAACATAGCTAAGATTGTTGGCCCTTCTCTTGCTGGAATTCTTATGGCACAATTCAGTGTGGCGTTTTGCTTTCTTGTTAATACTATCAGCTATTTGGCTGTGCTACTTGGGTTATTCTTGATTCACCAGAATAATATACTGATAACTGACTCTCAACGAAGAATTTGGTCAGATATTAAGTATGGTTTGAGTTACATTGGGCACCAACCTAATATTCGTTTGAGCGCTGAATTGATGTTGGTGGTTTCTACGCTAAACTTTAACAACAACGTGATTATCCCAATTTTTGCTAGAACAGTGTTGCACTCTGGTGCACAGGTTTACGCAAATTTGCTTTCCGCAAGCGGAATCGGCTCACTGATTGCAGCATTTTTGATGAGTTACCTATCGCGCTTTGGTCTACAACGTAATATCTATCTATTTGTGACAGCTGGAACTGTTATTTTGCAAACACTGATGTTGTTTGTGCATGTATACTGGCTTGCCATGTTGGCTATGATTGGTGTTGGTTTCTGTAATATGATCTTCTTGAATCAATCTAATGCTTCATTTCAATATAGTATCCCAGACAATCTGCGTGGACGGGTTATGAGTGTCTATGTTTTACTTAATCAAGGAACAACGCCAATCGGCAGTGTTTTCGCCGGTGGTGTCATGGACGTTGCAGGTGGAATCTGGGGTTTTCCAGCCTGTGGTATTTTAGCCGTTATGCTACTTATTCCAGTGGCTTTTAGTCAGCGAAAATTGATTGGTGAGTGGATACATGGAGCATCAGAGGAAGAAAAAATTTAGCTTTTCATGATCTATTTGAATTATTTTTGGGATATTGTATGCGTTGTTTAAAACTATGCGGAATTCTAAATTGTAATTTTAAAAAAAGGTTTGACAGTTATTGTTAAACATGATATTATTTAAAAGTTGTGTTGAGCAATTATGTAGACCTTTGAAAACTGAACAAAGTTTCGACAAATCAAATG
>NZ_JBDNTS010000030.1:0-18229 GCF_047719775.1 Liquorilactobacillus sp. | reverse complement strand
ATAATTTGATAGTTGAACAAGTCGGATATGGCTTTGGGACACGAGAAACTGGTAGTTTGAATGCATTGCGGGGACTACTATTAGAATCTGAACAAAGTAAAAAAAGAGTAAATACCGAAAGTGATAGTGTTATTGAAGTGCATGCAAATATTGATGATCAGTCGGGGGAACAATTATCTTTTACCATGAAAAAATTATTTGATTTTGGTGTATACGATACATTTTTTACACCGATTTTTTCAAAAAAGAATAGGCCGGCGTATCAATTAACGGTTCTTGCTAAAGAAAGTGCACTAGAAGATATTATTTTAATAATTATAAAAAATAGTTCAACTTTTGGAGTTCGTTGGAATGTAATGCAGCGCAAAATAATGCAACGCAAATTTGAAGTAGTCAAGACAAAATACGGACAGGTGAAAATTAAGATTGGAATATATGGAAATTTAAAAAAAATATCTGTTGAATATACAAGTGCAGAAAAGATTGCTGAAGAAAAAAATTTGTCAATAAGTATTGTTATGGAAGAAGCAAAGAGAGAATACTATAAAAATTTAGAGGTGTAAAAATGATTCATCAGTTGTTAGCAGAATTTATGGGTACAGCATTAATGATTATTTTTGGGGTAGGTGTTCACGCAGATACAGTCTTAAATGATACAAAATATCATGGTTCTGGACACCTGTTTGCGATCACAACATGGGCATTTGGCATTAGTGTTTCATTGTTTATTTTTGGTAATGTTACGATTAATCCTGCGATGGCACTTACACAAGTTTTATTAGGCAATATGACATGGATAGTCTTCTTTTTTACTGCAATTGTTCAAGTAATGGGAGGAGTCATTGGATCTCTAATTGTATATATTATGTATGCTGATTCCTTTAAACATTCGTATGGAAAGATTGATAATGCGACTATTCGTAATATTTTTTCCACTGCTCCAGCTATAAGGAATCTACCAAGAAACTTTTTTGTTGAATTTTTTGCAACATTTGTTTTTTTAACATCAATTTTAGCTATTTCGCAATATAAAACACCAGGAATTGTTCCAATTGGTGTTGGGTTACTTGTATGGGCGATAGGTATGGGTATGGGTGGACCTACTGGTTTTGCGATGAATTTAGCAAGAGATATGGGGCCAAGAATTGCACATGCAGTGTTACCTATTAAAAATAAAGCTGATAGTGATTGGCAATATGGTATTTTAGTACCTGGAATTGCACCGTTTATTGGTGCAATTGCAGCAGCATTATTTGCCAAATATTATTTGGGCATATAAAAAAGAAAGGTGAAAAAAATGGAAAATATAATAAGAAAAGAAAATAAATTGAATAGTTTAATGGGAAAGTATGGCAAAGTTATCATTGCTTTTTCAGGTGGAATTGACTCAACGCTTGTTTTAGATACGGCTGTTAAGGTATTAGGAAAAGAAAATGTCATTGCTGCTGTAGCAAATTCAGAATTATTTACAGATACTGAATTTAATAGTGCTGTTAAATTGGCAAAAAAGGCTGGAATAGAAGTTGCGGAGGTTAAGCTGAACTATTTATTTAATGAGGAAATTCGTAATAATCGGCCATCATCTTGGTATTGGATGAAGAAGATTTTTTATAAAAAGATGAATGAGTTAAAAGAAAAATTTAGTGCAGACATTGTTTTAGATGGAATGATAATGGATGATAACAATGACTTCAGACCAGGTCTAAAGGCACGTGACGAGGAGGGGATAGTTTCAATATTACAATTGGCTCAAATATATAAAGTTGAGGTTAGGAAGCTTGCTGAGAGGCGAGGCCTTGAAAATTGGAATAAAGTTGCTAGTTGTTCTGTATCCTCAAGATTCCCGTATAATACAGAATTAACTAATGAACTGATTAATCGTGTGATGAAATCCGAAGCATATTTAAAAGTACTGGGATATAAAACGGTTAGAGTTCGTGTACAGGGTAATACAGCTAGAATCGAAGTACCTATTAGAGAAACAGTATCGTTAATAAATAGTATGAAAGAAATAAACAGACAGTTAAAATTATATGGTTTTGAATATATCACACTTGATTTAGAGGGGTTTAAGTCAGGGAGAATGAACGATGAGTTGTCTTCTGGAGAAAAAAGTAAACTGGTAAATTAAAGAAATTTTAGGAGGAGTATCTTGCTAAGTCAGTCAGTTAAAAAAGTATTCCCATATTATGAAGCTGTCCTGCTCAGTCACATAATTGGCATTGCATTGTTGAGTTGTGGGGCAAGACATTTTCCCGAATTTTGGGGTCTGGGCCTACTTGCCTATTTATTCGGATTAAGGCATGCTTTTGATGCTGATCATATCGCCGCTATCGATAATACTGTTAGAAAATTGATTCAGCAGAAGTCAAAAGCTGAGGGAGTTGGATATTTCTTTTCATTAGGACATTCTACAATTGTTTTTGTGATGGTGATTGCTGTCTGCATTTCATTAAAATGGATCAAAATCAAGTTACCTCTTTTTGAGACAATTGGTGGGACAATTGGGTCTGCAGTTTCTGGTATTTTTTTAGTAAGCATAGCTGTTATTAATTTAATTATTTTTATTGATTTGTGGAGAGCATTAAAATTAACTAATAAAAATGATTATGATGAATACTCGTTGGATAATTTACTTTTGTCACGCGGGATTCTAATTAGAATAGTAGCTCCAATTTTTAGAGTAGTCAGCAAACAGTCGCAAATGTATTTGGTTGGGTTGCTATTTGGTCTTGGATTTGATACAGCTAGTGAGATTTCGGTTATTGCGATTTCAGCTACGGCGGCAAAATCGAATATATCTTATCTAGGAATAATTTCTTTACCTATTATCTTTGCCAGTGGAATGAGTTTGATGGATACAACAGATTCGATTATGATGGCAAGTGCATATAAATGGGCGTTAGATACACCATTCAAAAAAATTAAGTACAATTTAACTGTCACATCTATTTCAATATTAGCTGCTTTTACGATAGGCATATTTGAATTACTACAAGTAACAGCACAATCTTTTAGTTTAAAAAATGGGGTCATTAAATTAATCCAAGAAGTAAATATTGATTGGTTAGGGTACGGATTATGGATAATCTTAACTACAATTTGGATAATTTCATATATAATTTGGATGAGAATTAAAAAAGAAGCAAAGACATAAAGGAATACTATGGATAATTTGAATGAAACGGTAGTTTTAATAATAAACTAACTTCAATATTAAAAATCTCACAAAGTATGAACCAATTCATCATGTGAGATTTGTTTGTATTATTTGATTAATTGAATTTGAGTTATTAAAGGCTTATAAAAAAATCATTTTGTATAATGCAACAGCACAAATACCTGCTAGAATTGGAGCGACTACTGGGACCCAGCTGTATTTCCAGTTGGAAGGTCCTTTGTACTTGAGGGGAAGAATTTGGTGCACAATTCTTGGCCCAAGATCACGAGCTGGATTTAATGCTGGGCCTGTAGGACCACCAAAAGAAGCAACGATAACCATAACTAAAAGTCCTATTCCAATAAAACCAGACATTTGATTACCATGGCTAAAGCTTGGTGAATTAGTAATACCTAGGGCTCCAAATACAAGAATAAAAGTCCCAAAAAATTCGTTCACAAAACCGTTGAATCTGCTTGAAGTTGCATCTGAAGTTGAAAAAGTACCAAGAACAAGGGTGGTATTTTTGGTCAAATCATAATGTGGCTTGAAACATAAATAAACGATAAATTGTCCAATAATTGCTCCTAAAAGTTGAACTGTAATGTATGGTAAAACATCATTCCAGGGAAAAAGTCCAGAAAGTGCAAGGCCAATTGTAAATGCTGGATTGATATGATTACCTGAAATAGTACCAAACATGAGGGCTGGGATCATAACCGCAAAGCCGTATCCGACAGCGATTACAATCCAGCCACTATGGCTACCCTTGGTCTTTTCGAGATCAACTGTAGCGACTGAACCATTACCAAGAATTACCATGATAGCAGTTCCAAAAAATTCAGCAAAAAGCCGAATTGTTAGAGAATATTCCATGATTACCTCCTTCAAATAATACTTTCTAATAGTAGCATAAAAAAAATATAAGTAAATATTATATTTTGCTTTATTTTAAAGGATTTTTGTTGGCTTTTTGTCTAAAATATCTTAAAATAGATATATTGGCTAGAGGAGGTTACTTGTCGTGATTACTAAGCAGATGGAACAAATGCTAATCTCTAAACAAGATGGTTTTTTGATTCCAGCAGAAATAGTTGCAAATGTACAAGAAAATAACCATTTGGATCATGCATTTCTTGTCCTGACCAAAGTCAAATATTCATCAATCCCTGTTCTTGACAAGGAGCAGCACTTTAAGGGAATATTGACATTGCCTATGTTGACAGAGACGATGCTTGGATTAAATGGAATTGATCCTACTCGTTTAGGCAGGAAGAAGGTATCTGAGGTAATGCAAAAAGATTTTCCAACTATTAAGTTGCCATATGATATGGAAGAAATTTTGCATCTGATGATAAATCATCCATTCTTAATTGTTGTCAATGATGATGGAATTTTTACTGGAATTGTTACTAGACGCGAAGTTCTAAAGGCAGTCAACTATATGACGCATGATTTTGATAAGCATTATACAATCACAGAAAAAGAATCAAGTCCGATACAAGACTGATTTTTTAAGAATGAGGGAGGAATTGCTGTGCCTAAGCTCAACACTGAAGAAATTATTAAAACAATTGCAAATTCAAAGAAAAAAACACCTGTAAAAGTATACGTAAAAGGAAAATTAGGTGAAATTACAGTACCTGATACACTTGATTCATACTTCGAAGATAGAACGGGTATTCTTTTTGGCGACTGGAAAGATGTATCAGTTTTTTTGGATAATAATAAAGAAAAGATTACCAAATATCGTGTAGAAAATGATGGTAGAAATACCGGGGTACCAATGATTGATAAGAAGCGCTTCAATGCACGGATTGAACCGGGTGCGATTATTCGTGATCAGGTAGAAATTGGTGACAATGCTGTTATTATGATGGGTGCTGTTATAAATATTGGTGCTGAAATTGGTGCTGGATCAATGATTGACATGGGTGCTGTTTTAGGTGGACGTGCATGGGTCGGTCAAAATTGTCATATTGGTGCAGGAACGGTGTTAGCTGGCGTGGTTGAACCTGCCTCAGCACAACCAGTTATTGTGGAAGATGACGTACTTATTGGAGCTAATGCAGTTGTCTTGGAAGGTGTGCGTGTTGGTAAAGGTGCTGTAGTTGGTGCTGGTGCGGTGGTAACTCGAGATGTAGAACCTGGGACTGTTGTAGTTGGAATGCCAGCTAAAAAGGTTAAAAATGTCTCAGAAATTAAAGATGGCAAAACTGATTTGGTGGAAGATTTACGTAATATTTAGAATAATCCAAGTAATTGGAGAAGGGGCTGGGGTGTGTTGACTCAAGCCCCTTCGTTAGTATGTGCAAACAAGTTCCGCAGGTTAAGAAGTGCTGTGTGGTTTTTCTTAGCAACTGTCTTATACTGTTCGCTCTTTTTACATGTTCGTAATGTGTTAATGGCGTACAATTATTGAATAAAAGGAATGATTCTGATGATTTTAACTGAGAAAGAACTAATTGGAATAAGACGTGAATTACATAGAATTCCTGAAATTGGAATGGAAGAATTTGAAACACACAAAAAATTAATTTCGATTATTAAAAGTATGAACGATGGCTGGCTGGATTATAAGACTTGGAAGACAGCAATTATCGTCCATTTAAAAGGAATTGATAACACGCATACAATTGGTTATCGTACGGATATTGATGGTTTGCCGGTAACTGAAGAGACAGGCTTACTCTTTTCCTCAATAAACGAGGGGAGGATGCATGCCTGTGGACACGATATCCATATGACTGTTGCTCTTGGAATATTGAGCTTTTTTGCAGAAAAACAGCCCAATATAAATATGACATTTATTTTTCAACCTGCAGAAGAAAATGCTAGTGGCGGCAAGCAATTGTATGAAAGCGGTGCACTGGATCAGTGGATGCCTGATGAAATCTATGCTTTCCATGATAATCCTGAATTAAAAGCAGGGGTAATTGGATGTCGACAAGGAACTTTATTTGCAGGAACATGTGAGATTCATGCAACTTTTACGGGTAAAAGTGGGCATGCAGCTTTTCCTCATAACGCAAATGATATGGTTGTAGCTGGATCTTATTTTGTAACGCAGATTCAGTCAATTGTAAGTCGAAATGTTGATCCAATTCAATCAGGTGTTGTAACACTGGGTCATTTTAATGCAGGTACAACTGGAAATGTGATTGCTGGGAAAGCTCAAATAGATGGAACAATCAGAGCACTAACACAAGAAATGAATCTATTGATTCAAAAGAGGGTTAGAAGAATTGCTAAGTCGATTGCAGAATCATTCGAGTGTGAAGTTGAACTTGATTTGCATCAAGGCGGATATTATCCAGTAGAGAATAACTATAAAACAACAAAAGAGTTCATTAGTTATATGTCTAACAATAAAAATGTTGTGTTTGAAAAAACAGAACCTGCAATGACCGGAGAAGATTTTGGCTTTTTATTGTCAAAGATACCTGGAACGATGTTTTGGTTAGGGGTAGACAGTCCGTATTCACTACATTCAGAGCATCTTGCACCAAAAGAGGAAGCAATTAAAAAGGGTGTGGATGCAATGACTGGTTATTTACAAGACAGAATGGAAACAATTAGTTCAAAAGGGGCAGGATCAAAGCATACTGAATCATAAAAAGGTATAACGTGATTCAGCTTTTTTTCAGCTCCAAGCCGGACAAATATGTCCGATGAGTCAAAATATTCATTTTTCTTTTTCTTAAATTATGTTTCAAGATTTCACTATTTAGATACAGCAGTTAGATTAATAGGTGAATTATTTATTTTAAATCCCTTTTGAGTTAGAACCTCAAGATATTCAGTTAAAAAGGCCCTTTGTATGGCATATTGCGCACCATTTTTGGTATAAACTATTACACGGAAAGATAGAATTCCATTACCATTAGCAACGGTACCGAGAATTGTAGGACCTTGTGTGATTTCCTCATATTTTGGTGCCAGTTTTTGATTTATATCTTTTATTATTGCAGTCATCTTTTGAATATCAGATGACGGATCAAAATAAATGTCGATCAGAGCACGCATATCATTGCGTGACAAGTTGCTGACAACCGTTATGTTTCTGTTTGGGATAAAGTGTAAGGTACCGTCATAATCAATGATTTGAGTTGTTCTAAGCCCAACTGCATGAATTGTGCCACTAATGGTATCAATTTTAACTTCATCCCCAACATCAAATTGCTGTTCTAGGAGGATGAAAAAGCCAGTAACAATATCCTTAACAAATCCTTGTGCACCAAGGCCTAAAGCTACACTAAAGATTCCAGCTCCAGCAATTAATGTGCCTACTGGAACACCAATTACGGACAAAATAGCATAAAAATAAAAGAAAAGAATGCAATAATGGAAGATATTCAAAGATAAAGTATAGATTGTACTTATCCGGTTTGTTGAGAGATGCTCATTTATTTTAGCTCTTTTAAAACTATGGCTAATAATTTTTTTCCCAAGCCAATGTAAAATAAGAAAAAAAATAGATAAAAGAATAAGTGAGAGTGTAATAGTAATCATGGTGCTAAAAATTTTATCCCAATCAATTTTGATAATAAAATGTGTAAGAATGTTTGTTTGTTTGGAAACTTGGGTTGAAACACCACTTGTAACTGAGTCAGAGCTCTTTAAATAAAATAATTGCATATAACTGTTCTCCTTTAATACTTCTATAATAACAAAAAATTGGTAAGAATAGCGCTAAATTTTCTTTTAATTGCAGTTTTTTGGTTGCAATGCTATTCTATAAGCAAGTAGAAAATGAGGAGGCACAACTATGGAATTAACATTGGGACAGCTTGCGGGATTGATTGCAGCAATTGCATTCTTATTGCTTGTCATATTTTTATGTATTGTCCTAGCAAAGGTCGGGAAAATCATGAATGAAGTAAATGAAAGTGTAAAATCGATGCGTACAGATATTAATGGTCTTTCAAAAGAGGCAGAGTCTATTTTGGCGAAATCGAATACACTACTTACGGATATTGGGGACAAGTCAAAAACAATCGATCCACTTTTTCAAGCAGTTGCAGATGTGAGCGAGAGTGTCTCTGATTTGAACAATGCAAGTCGAGGACTGGCTACAAAAGTCTCAACATCGACGAAGAATGTTGGGAAAACTTCAGTTGTCTTTGGAATAGCAAGAAAATTGTATAATCTAAGAAAAAAGAATAAATAGTTGTCTGGAGGATAGAATGATGGGAAGAAAATTATCAGTTTTTACAACTTTAGCAGTTGGTGCAGCAGCATATTTTATAACAAAAAAGGTACTATCTGATCATCAAGAGCAAATAAAGGAAAAAATTGCACAGATGGCTGATGAAGGACGTGAAAATGCAGTACGTTATTACAACCATGCGCGTGACTATGTAAATGAAGGCTACGATTTTCAAGACACTCTGAGTGGTTTGAAACAGAAGGTTGCTGACACAGCTGAAGACCTTAAAAATGGTGATAATGTGGGACAGGCTCTTTCTTCCTTAAAGGAAGCAACTTTAGAATTGAAGAAGCAATTTGATAAGGGAAAAGATAATAGAGATGATGACGTTGTCGAAGATGATATCGTGATTGATGGTAGATCAGCTTTCGGTGAAGCAAAAGATGCCGCAGAATTTGAAAAAGATCACCCAACTGAAGTTTTTTATCCTAAAGAAGAACAATAAGAAAATATACAATATAAAAGGGGGGCTAATCAAAAGTCAAATTTTGATTCAGTCCCTCTATTTCTTATTCTATATAAAAATGTGCATAAGTTAAATTTTTACTGATGTATCCAATGAATTATACATAGAAAAAATGTATTATGCTGTAATTTTGTATCCAAACTTCGTTGTCCGACGTTCAACTTAAATTGCTTTCTCATTCAATCTATTGGGTAAGAGAACATAATATTTAGAAAATTTAAATCAATTATTTGGAATAAACTGAAGTTCCTTGGAAGTATGAGTGAACGGTTCAGCTCCTCTTTCTGTCACATGGATACAGTCTTCAATTCTCACACCAGCTACTCCTGGAATATAGATTCCGGGTTCAATTGAGAAACACATACCTGGTTCAAGCTGTAATTCGTTTCCTTCCATGATTGAAGGAAATTCGTGTTCGCTTTGGCCCATGCCATGACCAAGGCGATGAATGAAATATTCCCCATATCCTGCTTTTACAATAATATCACGTGCAATCTTATCAAGTTCAGCGGCAGTCATCCCTGGTTTGACAGCAGCTTGTGCTGTCAACTGTGCATCTAAGCAGACGGCATAAATATCACGTGCTTTATCACTTAATGTATCTCCAAAGGCAACTGTACGACTGGCATCAGAGATATAACCATCAAAGACGACCCCAAGGTCAAATAAAACTAGTTCGTTAGCTTTGATAAAGTCTTTTTTTGGTACACCATGGGGTTCTGCCGCATTTGTTCCACTTTGAATTATTGTATCAAAACTGGTGTGCATGATACCCTTTTTCTTTAATGCGTATTCAATTTCTGCAACTACATCTTGTTCTGTTTTTGCTGTGCTAAGGGCTTTAAAGCCTGTTTCAAAGGCGAAATCGGCCCATTTTCCGGCAACTTCTAACTTTTTGATTTCATCGGGTGTCTTAATGAGTTGTAGTTTTTCAATGAAGGGTGTCAAATCACCAGTAAAAGTTGCATCAGAAAATTTTTGCTTAATAGTCTCAAAACGACTTACAACAAGATTTCCTTTTTCAATGGCCCATTTTTTGGGACTATTAACACGATGCAAGATCTGGTTTTTAATTATTTCGTAAGGATCTTCATGATCTAAGTAGCCATAAACGGGATATTTCCAACCCGTGTCCTTAACTGCTTCTACTTCTAAAGCTGGTGCAAAGATGAATGGATCCTGATCTGGGAAAATGAGTAATGCTAAGACGCGTTCAATAGGATCACTTTCAAATCCTGTCAAATACTGAATATTTTTGAAATTACTAATATAACCTAATTGGTAGTTATTTTCCCCTAACCAGTTTTGAATAGATTCAATGTGTGACATTTTATCGCTCCTTTAGAATTTAATAAATTTATTATAGCATATTGGAAAAATAAAAATAATAGAGTTTTCATAAGTTGAAAATGTAATGAAAAGGTAATAAAATAGACTATGAAACGCTTGCAAAAGTGTTTTTTTTTTGCTAAATTATAGAGTGTTATGAAAATGATTTGAAAAGGGAATTTTTAAAAAGGAGAATTAGTTATGGACAAACAAGCAATTACAATTTATGATGTAGCGCGCGAAGCTGCTGTATCTATGGCAACAGTTTCACGAGTTGTTAATGGAAATCCTAATGTTAAACCTGCAACACGGAAGAAAGTTCTAGAAGTAATTGACCGACTTGATTATCGGCCAAATGCCGTGGCAAGAGGTTTGGCAAGTAAGAAAACAACAACTGTGGGTGTTATAATTCCGGATGTTTCTAATGTGTACTTTTCTTCTTTAGCACGGGGAATTGATGATGTTGCAACAATGTACAAGTACAATATTATCCTTGCGAACTCAGATAATAATAGTCAAAAAGAAATTCAAGTTCTGAATACGCTGCTTGCAAAGCAAGTTGATGGAATTATCTATATGGGCAACAAAATCAGTGATGAGTTAAGAACACAGTTTGATAGGAGCAAGACACCGATTATTTTGGCAGGTTCTGTCGATTCAAAAAATGAGATTGGTAGCGTGCATATTGATTATGTTGCGGCAGTTGAAGAAGCTGTTTCGGATTTAATTACTCATAATAATAAGAAAATTGCATTTGTTTCTGGTCCCTTGGATGAAGCTATTAACTCTAAATATCGTTTAAAGGGGTATAAGAATGCCCTCGCAAAGCACAATATAAGTTTTGATGAAGACTTAGTTTTTGAAACGGATTATAGCTATCGAGCTGGTGAAGTTTTGTGGCCGGCAATTATTTCTGCTGGAGCAACTGCTGCTTTTGTTGGGGATGACGAATTGGCGGCAGGTGTTATGAACGGTGCGCAGGATGCGGGAGTCAATGTTCCTGGTGAATTTGAGGTTATTACAAGTAATAATTCAAAGATAACAGAAATTGTTCGTCCAAAATTATCGTCAATAACACAACCATTATATGATATAGGGGCTGTTTCAATGAGATTTTTAACAAAATTGATGAACAAAGAAGAAGTTACAGAAAAAGTTGTTGAGTTGCCATATGGTCTCATTAAACGCTCATCGACTAAGTAAAATTCGGGGGCACATTGATTGAAACATAATTTTAAAATAGGTGCTAATACATTCTTATTATTAGCATTGCTCGTGATGTTGATTCTATTTATTAGTTCTTCCATGACATATAAACAGCAAACCTCCGTTCCATTTTTAGAGAAATATTTGCGTGCAGAACCCTTTAAGAATAATTTGAGCGGAATTTCATTCAACTATGCTACCGAAAAAATTAGTATAGCCAAGGTTGGCTATTTTAAATTTGTAGAGTTTTTTTTGAGAAAGGGTGCTCATTTCTTCTTTTATTTTTTAATGGGTACATTCTTTTATCTTGGTTTAAAAAAGCGTTTAAAGAGTATTTGGCTGACAATTGGAATTGCATTTCTTTCTACGGTTGGCTATGCTGCACTCGATGAGTTCCATGAGATGATTACGGGAGGACGGACACCATTGTTTCAAGATGTTATGCTGGATGGTGTTGGTGCCATTGTTGGAATTTTGTGTGTTGGTCTCTTTTTTGGAAAAAGATTAAGTAGTTAACTTTTTGAAGACAGCTCCTCGTGTAGTTTGATTGAACCTTTTGTTAAGCGTTTGTGAATAAGTTGGGGAAATTTAACTTTTGACCAAGTCCTATAAAACATTTTTAAATGCCTCACATTAGTTAGACAAATTGAAGTCTAACTAATGTGAGGCACTTTTTTTGCTCAATATGATTCAGAAGTAAAGAGATAGATTGATAGCGAATATCCAAACAAAGTATTATGGTAATTAATTTAATGTGAAATTCATTAATAAAAAAGTATGTCCTCTTATGAATGAAGAAAACATATCTTGGTAGTTAAAAAAATTACTTTTGGTTAACTTTTGTATTGTAATTCATTTACTTTTATCCTTTACAATGTTGATAACTTTTGTAGCGACAGACTCTAGAAAAACCAAATCGTGTTCAACGATTATCATTGTTGGTTGAATTTGTTGAATAACTTCTTCTAATTGTTCTTGGTTAAAAACATCTAAATAATTAAGTGGTTCATCCCAAATAAATAATTCGGCAGGTGTTGTGAGTGATTTTGCTAGTTCTACACGTTTTCTTTGTCCCATACTCATGTCTTCAATTCTATTTTGAAACACTTTGCGTTCTACGCCTAATTTGAACAAATTATTCAGTAATTCTTGATAAGATAAATGGTGTTGTTTTGCAAACTCTTCCAAGGTTCCGTGATTGTCTTCATAGTTTTGACGTACATAGCTAATAGTCATTTCTTTTGGTTTTATCACTTTTCCTGCGGAGTCTCCTTGAAATACATCTAGAAGGTAATAAATAATGGAGGATTTTCCTGAACCATTCGCTCCTTGAATTGCAACTCGCTCACCTTTTTGAATTTCAAAAGAAAGTGGTTCAAATAACGGTTGATTATCGTCGTAAAACAAAGAAAGTCTTTTTACTGTTAACAGCTGTTTGCGATAGGTAGGTTGATAATTCATACTCAATGGATCAATGTATTCAATATCTTTTAAAAACTTTTTTTGCTCAGATACTTGGTCGCCTATCCGTCTCACGATAGCTTTTGAACGTTTCATGGACCTTTTGGCTCTGGCACTGGTAAATCCATCGTGTCCTGTTCCGCCGCTGCCTTTGATATGAGAATTTCCATGATTATCACTTTCTCTGGATAATGACCAGCCAGATTTTTCCTTAGCAGAATGTTTTAGTCGTCCAATTTCCTTTTTTAATTTCACATTTTGTTCCTGTTCAAACTGATCGCGGCGCTTTTTTTGTTCTTCATAAACAGAGAAATCTCCTTGATACAACATTAGTTGACTTTTTTCAATAGACAGAACATGATTTACTACTTGATTGATAAAATTTCGATCGTGACTAACAACAATAAAGCCTTGTTTTTTGTCATTTAAATATTCGGCAACCTGTTTTCGTGCAGTCAGATCTAAATGATTGGTAGGTTCGTCAATTAGGGGGTAATGAACATCATCTACAAATAACAATGCCAATAAGACCTTTGTCTGTTCTCCACCAGAAAGGTTAGCGTAAGGACGCCATAAAATATCAGTGTCTACTTTCAAAAGAGTCAACTCACGCTCAATTTTCCATTGCTCAAATATAGATAACTCTTGCAAGATATAATAAGTGAGCTGTTTTTTATCAGCTACTGTTTGAGGAAAATAAATAAAATCCAATTGATGCTCAATGGAGCCACTATAAGGATATTCCTTCATTAATAATTTCAATAAAGTGGTTTTTCCCCGTCCATTTCGACCAATTAGTCCAAGTTTCCACTCGGATTGAATAGTTAAATCTGCATGTTTAAATAAATTGGTTGTTTGAACATCAAACCCAAATGTTAAATTTTTAATTTCAATTGTTGACATATTATTTACCCCGACTTGCTTTAAAAGCAAGAAATATTCGCAGTTATTTTCGGGATAAGGATATTTAGGGTACACAAAAAGGATCCCTAAAAAACGTCACCAATCCAGAAAATCTGCACACTACTCCCTTTAGTTAACAAGAAAATAGTCTTCATGCAGCTTCAATAAATTGGCTTAATTTTTCAATATTAGATCCCTCACTTTATTTTTATTAAATTAAGAATAGCACGCGCAAAAAACTTTGGCAATAAAAATTATTTATGCTCTTAATCGTGTTAAATTCATAAAGAAAGCTTAAACCGAATAATGAATGCAGCTTTTGTGTTTGAGGCAGTTGTTTTATTGTAACAAGATTTGGATTTTTTAGAAGTTTTCGCTGTCGATAGCTTATTCCAATATTTTTAGGAGAAAATTAAATGATTCAAAAATTCTTGCTTTAATCAATTTTTTTTGATATGCTTTATCACGATTGTATTATTACTTTTATAATAATTTTGGAAAGAGGTATTAGAAATGTCAGGACATTCTAAATGGAATAACATTCAAGGTCGAAAAAACGCCCAAGATGCTAAACGTGGAAAAGTTTTTCAAAAGCTATCACTAGAAATCTATATGGCGGCAAAGAGTGGTGGTCCTGACCCAGATTCTAATCCACAGTTACGATTAATGGTTGATAAGGCCCGCGCTGCAAATATGCCAAAAGACAATATCAAGCGTGCGATTGATAAATCGACGGGTGCAGATGGTGCAAATTATGAAGAGATTACCTATGAGGGATACGGCCCAGCTGGAATTGCTATTTTGGTTCATACGTTAACTGATAATCGTAACAGAACAGCTTCGGCAGTTCGTGCTGATTTTACAAGAAACGGTGGAAATTTAGGTGAATCTGGATCAGTAAGTTTTATGTTTGATCGTCGAGGTTATATTGCTATTGCTCGTGAGGATTTAGATGTTGATGAAGATCAGATGTTTGAAGACGTAATTAATGCGGGTGGAGAAGATTTACAAACTTCAGATGATGTTTTTGAGATTTATACAGATGTAAAAGATTTTGCAGAAGTTAAAGACGAACTTCAAAAGAAGTATGAATTGGATACCGCAGAGCTAACGATGGTACCGCAAAATTATGTTCCTGTTCCGGAAGACAAGGTTGAGCAGTTGGAGCGCTTGATTGACCGACTTGAGAATGAAGACGATGTTTCAGATGTTTATCATTCAGGTGAATTTCCAGAAGCTTAAGTTATTAATTAAATAGAATTTAGGGTCTCTTGTTAGCTGTTGGCTAGCGGGAGATTTTTTTTAGAAATGATATAATTTATTTTAAAAAGGAGTGCAAAATAATGAAGAAAATTACAATTCTTGGAAGTATTAACATGGATGTTATTTTGGAGATAGTTCGGTTACCTAAACCAGGGGAAACAATGGAAATGAAGTCTCTTACAACAGCAGGAGGTGGAAAGGGTGCTAATCAAGCGATTGCAGCAGTGAGAAGCGGTGCAGATACGGCATTTATTGGTAAAGTCGGGGATGACGCATATGGGGAGAAAATGCTTGGAATATTAAAGAAAAATAATATTGATACGGCAGAAATAACGATAAAAAAAGGTGGACAAACGGGTCAAGCATATATTTTACTGCAAGAATCTGGTCAGAACAGTATAATTATAAGCGGTGGCACTAACCTTGAAATAACTACTGAAGACGTAATAAAAGCACAAAATAGTATCAAAAATGCTGATTTTTTAATTGCCCAATTCGAAGTCAATCTTGATCGAATAGCAGAGGCTTTCACAATTGCTCATGAGAATAAAGTGAAAACGATTTTGAATCCAGCACCAGCTAAAAATATTACAAATGACTTATTGAAAATTACAGATTTGATTACACCCAATGAAATTGAAGCACAGATGTTAACTGGGATCAAAATTATAGATGAAAATACAGCTGCAGCAGCTGCTAGAATTTTACGTGAAAAAGGTGTGGAAAATGTCATTATCACACTTGGAAGTCAGGGAGCTTATTATTTAACGGAACAAGAAGAAGGGCTTATTCCTGCGTTAAGAGTGAATGCAATTGATACAACTGCAGCTGGGGATACATTTATTGGGGCGTTATGTTCTCAATTGGAAAATAACTTAACAAATATAAAAGAGGCAATTAACTATGCTACCAAAGCTTCATCTATTACAGTTCAGACACTTGGAGCAATTCCTTCAATTCCAACAAGAAAACAAATTAATAAATAACGCAAATTAAATTTTAATAATATAAAAGGAAACAGTACAGAGTTGGGAAAATCTAGTGCTAACACAAAATTACGAATATTATCTGTATTTCTAAAACTAGTTCTGATGTTAATTGATGAAAATCAATTAATATCAGAACTTTTTGTTTGGTACGGAATGATTAAAATAAAATTTAATTTTTGAGTTAGTCTTTTTTGTATTGAAAGAGATTATTTGCGTACTTAAGATACATGGGAGGTGAAGTAATTTGAATGAAATAATTCAAGAAATATTTGAAGCTGCAATTAAAAAGCATGCGAGTGATATTTCTTTGTATCCATATGGTGATGTATACGAAATTAGATTAACAATAATGGCAGAGAGTCAGTTTTATCAAGTAATTGATTTTGAAAAAGGCCAGCAAATAATTAATAATCTTAAATTTCGGTCTAGTATGTCTTTGAGTGAACACAGAAGACCACAAACAGGAGCGATGACAATTCGTGATGGCATTTATAGTCGCATGGCAAGTGTTGGTGATTTTTTAGGGCGAGAAGCAATTGTTATTAGACTAATATACCAAAGGATAAGTGATTTGAATGAGTATTTTTTTGAAAAACAGTTGAATTTGATTTTGAGCAAAGCACAAAATAAAGGATTGATTTTATTCTCTGGACCGGTCGGATCAGGGAAGACGTCAACGATGTACCAGATTGCTCGTAAAATTGGTCAGCATGTTATGACAATTGAAGATCCAGTTGAGATTTTTGAACCAAAATTTCTTCAATTACAGGTCAATAACATGGCGCAGATGGATTATCCAGCACTAATAAAGGCAACACTGAGACATCGCTTTGATGTACTAATAGTGGGAGAAATTCGCGATGAAGAAACAGCCCAAAATACTATAAAAGCAGCATTAAGTGGTCATCTGGTTCTAAGTACTGTACATGCTTTGAATGCCAGAGGAGTCATCAATAGAATGTTATCTTTCGGAATTAAAAATGCAGATTTGAAACAAACACTGAGACTGATCAACTATCAAAGATTGATCCCAACTATCCAAAAAGGAAGAAGCAAAGTTTTATTTGAACAACTAATACACAAACAATTAGTAGATATAGAAACTGCTAATGCCAAAATATCATGTGAATGGGGTGAAAATCTTGAAGAGTGTCTGCAGAATAAAAGGATTACAAAGGATATTTTTGAAAGATTTAAAGAAGGGTAATAAAATTAGTTGGTCAGTCAAACAACAAACTTTATTTTTTAAAACATTGGGTGACTTGATTTATTCTGGTTTTTCATTGAAACAGGCGCTTAATGATATAATGATTTTCTTTCCGAAACAAAGCAAAATTTGTAAAGTAATCCAGAAAGAAATAGAAATGGGAAATACTTTTTGTTCAGGATTAGAAGGATTGGTCAATCAAGACACATATAACCAACTTTTTATTGCAGAAAAATTTGGTTTTCTTCCAAGAAGCTTAAAACAAATTGGTTCATTATGGGAAAAAAGAGAAGAACAAAGAAGAAAATTAGTAGGAGTACTATTATATCCAGTTATGTTGTTAGTAATGCTAGGTGGAGTGAGTATTGGCATGCATTTTCTATGGCAGCCACAAATGTCAGATTTAGGAATAAAGACTGCGGAAAATCATCAGGCCGGTATATGGGGATTACTTGCAATAATTATAAGTTTTAGCTGTATTTTCTATGGAACATGGAGATATAACAGATTAACTGCTCTGGAAAAAAAGCAGAGGTTATGCAGGTTACCAGTGATTGGTAATTTATTTAAGGAGTACTATGCATATTACATTACTTTCAATCTAGCAATTTTGCTAAAAGAAGGAATGAATATTAAAGAGATTTATTCATTTTTGAAAAAATTCGAGAGAAATACATTTTTATATGAAATTGGTGCAGAGTTAGGAAATAATTTAGAAGATGGAAAAGACATTCATAAAATGATTGCTAAATATGATTTTTTACCATCAGAAATTAGTTTATTTTTACAAAAAGGCAAGATACTTAGTCAAATTGGGGAAGAATTTTTTTTCTTCTCTGAAATGATTCATAAGAGACTAACAATTCAAATTAATCGTCTGATAGAAATGGTGCAACCAATTTTATTCATTGTCATTGCAATATTGATAGTTATTACGTATTTAAAAATGTTAACACCAATTTATAATAATTTAGGAGGCGCATAGCTATGATAAAAAAAGAAAGAAGATTATCTGGGTTTACGTTAATTGAAATGT
>NZ_JBDNTS010000029.1:0-19958 GCF_047719775.1 Liquorilactobacillus sp. | reverse complement strand
AAGAGACCCTACACATTTGATTTGTCGAAACTTTGTTCAGTTTTCAAAGGTCTACCTTACAAATAAATGTATAAAAAACCAAAAATTGAATTAATATATTTTATTTGTTTGTCTGTATTACTATAGACGATAAAGCAACTATTGTCAACAAATATCTACTTTTATTTATCAAAGAAAAATTTAATCTGTTGCAACAACATTGATTACTATACGCTCTCATAATTGTGACGTCAAGAAAAAATTATAAAATAAAAAAGCAAAATGAAATATCAAGTAAACTCATTTTTGAATATCCTAACTATTTTACTGTATAAATAAAAATTATTCGTGATTTGGTGCAAACAAAATAAAAAAGAAAGCTTCATTCCGAAAAAATGTCAAATTTGGAATAAAGCTTTCTTTTATTTTACCTTAGCAAGAAAATATTTCTTTTTGCCCCGACGTGCGATTATAAACTTTCCTTCAAATGACTCAGCAGGATTAACCATATAGTCTAGTTCTTGAATTCTTTCTCCATTTATATAGATAGCTCCATTGGTAACATTCTCACGGGCTTGACGCTTAGATTTCTCAATCTGTGTTGAAACAAGCCAATCAATAATATTCATTGGTTCATTCTCAACCTCAACTGTTGGCATCTTCTTAAAACCCTGCTTTATTTCAGCAGCCGTTAACATCTTAACATCTCCAGAAAAAAGAGCCTTTGAAATATGTTCTGCTTGAGCCACTGCATCTTCCCCATGTACAAATGCGGTTACTTCTTCAGCCAATCTCCTTTGTGCTTCACGTTTTTCAGGTTCATCAGCAACCTTCTTGGCCAGTTTTTCGATTTCTTCTTTCTTCAAAAAGGTAAAGTATTTCAAGTATTTCACCACATCATGATCATCTTGGTTCAACCAAAACTGGTAAAATTCATATGGGGTTGTCTTCTCAGGATCCAGCCAAACAGCACCACCAGCAGTTTTACCAAATTTAGTTCCATCAGCCTTTAACATCAAAGGAATTGTTAATGCAAACGCTGCTGTATCAGATCCTTCAATCTTATGAATCATATCAATTCCAGCAGTAATATTTCCCCATTGGTCAGCACCACCAATTTGTAATTCGACATCATTTGCTTTCAATAGATGATGAAAATCAATTGACTGCAAAATCTGATACGTGAATTCTGTAAAAGAAATTCCGCTTTCTAACCGGCTTGAGACCACTTCTTTATTCAGCATTGTATTTATGCTGAATAATTTTCCATAATCACGTAAGAAACTTAACAAATCGATTTTGGATAGCCAATCATAATTATTCACAACAGTTATATTGTCCTTACCAAAAAGATGTTCCATCTGAGCCGTCAGTGCATCTTCATTGTGATGAACCTGCTCCATTGTCTGCAAAACTCTCTCTGAACTTCGACCAGACGGATCACCTATTGAACCAGTACCTCCACCAATTATAATATGCGCACGATGACCAGCCATCTGGAACCGCTTGAGCATCATAAATGGGATAAGATGTCCAATATGCAGGCTATCACCAGTTGGATCAACACCACAGTAGACCCCAATTGATTTTTCTTCAACCTTTTTTCTTAATCCTTCTTCGTCTGACATTTGGTTAATCGCACCACGCCATACCAGTTCATCAATAATGTTCATTTTCTTCCTCCTAAAATAAAAAAGTCCCTAATACTATAATAGTATTAGGGACGAAATAAATTCCGCGTTACCACCCAAGTTGTCATGATTATGACCAGCTCTTACACCGATAAAGAGGTGAACCAAATTCTAGCTCAATAGTGTAATTCAGAAGAATAATTTATCTTGATTCACAGCCCCATCAAGTTTCTTAATCAGTGATTATCTTCCTACTATCTATCTCAGTGCTTTTTAGTAACTAAAGTATAGCTTAGACGTATCCATGTGTCAATTAAATTTTAACCGCTTTGCTCTTGAGCTTCGCCTGACACTCCGGACAGATTCCGTAAACCTCATACTGACTATTCAAGACCTGATAGCCAGTCTTGGCCGTAGCAATTTTTTCATTCTTCTTATATGAATCATCAAAAACATCAACTATTTTATTGCAATTAACACAAATCACATGATAGTGAGGTATTTCGAAATAATCATAGCGCATATGTCCACCACTATCAGCCGCAATCTCAATTATCAAATTATGATCTACAAACAGCTGTAGTGTATTATACACAGTTGCCAAACTAACACTAAAACCATTTTTTCTGACATACTTGAAAATCATCTCAATCGATGGATGAGCATGTGATGTCATTAAATACGACAGGATTACCTGTCTTTGTGGCGTATTTTTAATTTTGTTGTTCTTTAGCTTATCCGCAGCTACTAGCAAAGTATTTTGTTCCTGCGTTGCCATCACATTCACTCCTCAATAGTATAGATGATAATAATTCTCAATAATAATATTATACCTTAGATCAAAAAATGTCTATCTATGAGTTGGTATCTCTTCAAAATCAAAAATATAATGTGCCACACTGCGACCATTTTTAGATTCTATTCTCAACTGTGCCGGCAATTGTTCACGTAACGCACTCACGTGGCTAATTATTCCAATCAAGCGGCTCTTTCCTTCCAAGGTCTGGAGTGCTTCTAATGCAACTTGCAATGAATCATCATCCAATGCACCAAAACCCTCATCAATAAATAAGGCATCAATCTGTGTTCCCCCATTTATACTCTGAATGACTTCAGCCAGTGCAAGAGCTAGACACAAAGCTGCAATAAAGCTCTCACCCCCAGAAAGTGTCTTGACACTTCTAAGCTTACCTAGATCAACATCGAAAACATCCAACTCAAGTCCTGTATCTGTAGCATAAGTTCCATTACTCCTATCAAGTTCAAAATGATACCGTCCATTTGTTAAATTCATCAATTTGATATTAGCCACTTGCAGCACTTGTTGCAGATATCTCCGCAATACGTAGCGTTCTAAACCTAATTTGACTTTTCCCTTTCCACCAATCACTTCTAATAACTGGTTCCATTGGGCATCGAGTTTAAGTTTTGCTTGGTATTCAGTCCATTTTTCACTGACAGCTTGAATTACCTTGAATAATTCAACATATTCCTGTGAATCTTTTTCATATTCCGCAAAAGCAGATTGTTTATCCTGCTTTAATTGCACCAGATTTTCATCCAACTTCGTAATATTTGGAATATTTCTCCCATCCGTTCTCATTTTTAAGTCAGCAATTTGCGTTTTTAATTCAACCATTCTATTCTGATAATCTCTAATTTGGGACTCAATTGTTACGATCTCGCTTATTCTGCCAATTCCAGTCTGCATCTTAGCAAAGGTCAAATTCTTATTATGTTTAATCATAACTTTATTGAGCTCTTCAGTATTTTGCTGCAAACCCTCCACTAAAGAATCATTCGTATTTTTAAGGCCTTCAAGTCTCTCTGTAAGAATCGTTAAGCTGTTATCAAGTCTCGTTATTTCAACAATAACCTTTTGTTTTTCTGTTTCAAAGTCTGCAATTACTCGTTGTTTTTCCAATATAAGTGTTTCTAACTGCTGCAATGAAGTAATACCACTTGGTATTTCAGCATACACAGTTGTCAATTCTGCTTCAAGCTTAGCGATGTCGAGTTTAACCGTACGTTCTTGTTCTCTTAATGATTTCCTTTCTTCTTCAGATTTTGCTTTTTCATGCAACAAAAAGTCATTTTTTATTCGTGCATCTTCAATATCTTGCTTTTTCATTTCCAGCTTTTGAAATTCAGTATTCAAATTATTTTTCAATTTAACAACTAATTCCAACATTTCTGTAAAGCTGATCTCCTGAATATTCAAAACACTGCCTAACTTCTTTTCATCTTGCTCCAAGCTTTTAATTAATTCAGTAATTCTTTCCTTATTAATAGCAATCTTGCC
This sequence comes from Liquorilactobacillus sp., assembly GCF_047719775.1. Classification (NCBI taxonomy): domain Bacteria; kingdom Bacillati; phylum Bacillota; class Bacilli; order Lactobacillales; family Lactobacillaceae; genus Liquorilactobacillus; species Liquorilactobacillus sp. The sequence goes on along the minus strand of NZ_JBDNTS010000029.1, from coordinate 16,046 downwards.
TACTATTTCACCACTACGCTGCAATAGATCCTGTTGCCTTTTTGCTGCATCTCTAACATCATCTGCTGTTACCTCAACCAACGTTTCATCTGTTCTCATTACTTGCGGATGTTCTACTGAACCACACAATGGGCAAGGTTCCCCTGGCTTCAGCTTCTTGCTTAGTATAATTATTTGATTTCTTGCTAATGCAGCATCCAAATCGGCATACCTTTCCTTTGCAATTTTAATCAGCCGCTTCTTATCATCTAAAATACTTTTTTGCCCTGTTAAAATCAGCTTTAGATTATCAACTTTAGACTCATTTTCTTTCATTTGTTCTATTAATTCATCAGCTTTGGTAAGATTACTTCTTGCTTCTTGCAATTTTAATTCTTTTTCTGGAATACCTTCATTCAACTCAATAATTTCTTGTTGTTTTTCAATATTTGCCCCATCTAAAACTAATTTTTTCTCTAACTTACTGATTTTGTTTTTAAGTGAATTACCCTCATCTCCAGCAGTTACTCGTTTAACTTCTAATTGAGCTGCCTTCTCAACATAAGCCTTCTTGTCTCTTAAGTGTCTGACATCATCAGTCAAAGAATTAATCTCGCTATCTCTTGCCTTTAACAGTTCATTATTCTCTTGAGTGCTCCTAAGTTCCTCTTTTACAGCTACTTTCTCTGCAATCGTCTTTTCAAATCTATCCTTTATTTTTGTGTAGGATAATTGCAGGTCTTCAAGTTTTAAAACCAATTGCTCATTTGACTGATACCATTTTAGCTCACTTATTTTTTCTTCCTCATCTTCGAGCCACTTATCATTTCTAAATGCAAATAAACTTTTTTCGGTCGTCTCCAATGTTTCAAAGTCCTGTAATAGAAGTTGGTTCTGCAATAAAGCTTTTTGTGCATCAGCGACTTTCCCTTCAATATTAGCTAATTTTAACTTAGAAGCATCCCTAATCCGTTCAATTACTCTATTTTCTTTATTTGCAGCTACTAGCCACCCCGCTACATCAAGTTTATTATCGATTTCAGAAATTTGACTTTTTAAAACATCAATCTCATGCTGTTTTTCTTGGGTTTGACTATGGGTTTCTTTTGCTTGATTTTGAATTTCATCCGTCCAATTCTTAAACAAACTTGTTGCAAACAATTCACGTAATAGTTTTTCTTTTTCATTACTATCCGAATCTAAGAAATTGCGAAATTTTCCTTGTGGCAACATAATTATCTGTGTAAATTGTTCAAGGGTCAAATGGATCAATTCTTGAATAAATTTGTTGACCATCCCTACTTTATTTAATTCAACTTCTGTACCATCATCATTCTGATAACTTAGCAACACTTTCATATTTTGAACTTTCGTACCTGACCCTCTTTTTTTGACGATCACTTGTTTAGGTTGACGCTTAAGATGATAAATTTTATCTTGATGTTCAAAAACAAATTCGACTTCTGTCACCGCGGACTCCTTTGCAAAACCTGAGCGCATCGCTTCCGCCTCACGATCATCACCCGAGGTACTTCCAAATAGTGCAAAACACATAGCATCGAAAATTGTTGTCTTACCACTACCGGTCTTGCCACTAATTAGAAAGAACGGTTGTTCGGCAAATCGTGTAAAATCAATTTCTTGTTCTGCATAAGGTCCAAAGTTGGTCATCTTTATTTGCATTGGTTTCATTCTTTTTCACCGCCAGTCACACGTTCAAGACCGCTAATTGCCCATTTTTTTTGCTGCTCTGTCATCTTTTCGCCCGTCATATCCTCAAAAAAATTTGCTAATAACTTCATCGGATCTAATTCAAGTGCAATAGCTTCATTCTCTGGCAGCTCTATTATTTGGTTCTCACGGCTTAAACTGATTATCTTAGGATAGAATTCACGCAAATTATTCATAACATTAGGGATAACCGCCTTATCTTCCAATGTAATTGCTACAAAATCTTCATTGTTTACTTCATTATATACACTTGGCGAAATCAATTTTTCATAAGAATCTTTCAACAATACAATATCATTAAGTGGTTCGATAGTAATAAAATCCGAATGGAAAGGATTCGTATCAACAATCCAGACCCCCTTAGCAGTCTTCGCCTCCGACACCGAAAATTTGACTAGAGAACCACTATATCGGATTCGTTCCTCATGCAACGCATTAACATCATGAAGATGGCCTAGAGCTACATAATCAAAATCAGAGAGCAAGTCTAGCGGTACAGCATTTAATCCTCCCACCTCAATCTTCGTTTCAGAATCAGTTTTAGTACTGCCAGCTGCAAAGAAATGTGCAACTAACACATGTTTTTTATCTGGAGCAAAATTTTCTTTCATTCTTTTAATTATTCTTTTCATGACAACCGATAAATCAGTCAATGACTCGTCTGCAAAAAAATTTCTAGCTTGGAATATTTGGAAATATGGTAATAAAAAGAACTGTGTATCTGAGAATTCGACAGGCACCATTGCTTCAGCAATACTTGTATTCAGGAAATACTGTGTTGCTTTGAACCATTCCCGCCCAGTATTCAATCTCACTGCTGAATCATGGTTGCCACTGATCGCCAAAATTGGTTTCTTTAATTTTAGATTTAGCTCTATAATCATTTTGTTCAACCGCTTTACAGAGTCTTCGTTTGGCAAAGCTCTGTCATACAAGTCGCCTGCAATTACAATTGCATCGACTTTTTTTTCCAGTGCAATTTTCGTAATTTCTGCAAAAGCATGCTCCTGCTCCTGCGCTAAATCATAGCCATATAATTTCCTTCCGATATGCCAGTCAGCTGTATGTAAGAAACGCATTTTATCCCCACCTTTTTACGAACGCTTGTTCATTTTAAAAGTATAACATATTTGAATTTGCTATTTATTTCATTTACTTGCTTTGTTTACTTATCACTGTACAAATAAAGAGACCACTCAAAAGTCCCCTCTTGGTCTAGTCTCTTCATGATTGTATCTAAGAATATGCATAAGCTAAAATGATTGATTTAACTTCTACTTAGCCTACTCAATTTAGTAGCATCTCAAGTAATTCTACTTATTACGTACTGCTAATATCTGTCTGACCATTGACAATTCTTCATTTGTTGGAATAATCATTATTTTAGCAGAAGAATCTCTTGCTGAGATTACACCTTCTACGTTGCCCTCATTTGCTTCTTGATTGATTTTCAAACCTAATACCTGAAGTTTTTCAACAATCAGATTACGTAATTCTCGATTATTTTCTCCAATTCCACCAGCAAATACCAGAACATCCAGTCCACCCAGTTCAGCATAATAGCTTCCTATATACTTAACTATTCGATTAATAAAAATATCAATGGCAAGTTTTACCTGTTCTTGTTCAGAATTTGCCAGCAAATCCCTCATATCTGAAGATATTCCAGAAACACCAAGTAATCCAGATTCTTTATTCAACATTAAGAGAACTTCATTCAAACTCAACGACAATTTCTTCATCAAATATGGAATAATTGAAGGGTCAACATCCCCTACCCGAGTCCCCATCGTTAATCCTGTCAGAGGAGTGAACCCCATTGATGTGTCGAATGCCTTACCATTCTTTTCAGCCGCTACTGATGCCCCACTTCCTAAATGAAGTGTTATCATCTTCAAAGACTCCAGTGGCTCATTTAGCAAGCTTGCTGCACGCTGCGAAATATATTCATGGCTGATTCCATGTTCACCATACCTCCTAATTCCAAATTTCTTTGTATATTCATAAGGTATACTGAAAACGGCATTTTTTTCAGGTAAATCCGTAAAGAATTGGCTATCAAAAACTGCATATTGCGGGACCTCTGGTAATGCTTGTTGCATAATATTCACATACTTAACTTCCATTGGATTATGTAGGGGAGCAAAATCATTCATTTTAGCCAACTTGTCCAAATTATCAGCTGTCAATTCAACAGCTTCTTTGAATAATTCGCCACCTGCAACGACACGATGCCCAACAGCCTCTATCGCTCCCAAGTCTTCGATGATTTTAAGGTCTTGTAACTTCTCAAAAATTAATGCCGCGGCCTTTTCATAAGACAAGTTATCAATCTTAATTTCATATTTTTTACTGCCATATTTAACTTCGAATAAGGACCCCAGCATATTTATTCGCTCCACTAGCCCCTTAGCGATAACACTTTCATCACTTGCTTCAAATAACTGCCACTTAACTGAAGAACTTCCCGCATTTACCAAGAATATTTTACCCAATCAGAGCACCTCCATCATTATTGACTTAATTATATCGTACTTCCTATTTTCTTTCAGTGTTCCATTAGAATTTACACAAATCAAGCAGCTATTTAAAAAGTATGCTAAAATTTTTCGTAACAACTAGTTAAGAGGTAAACGCCATGATTATAAAACATATAATAGAAGAAAAAAAAGATTCGTTCACCTGGTTCGATGTCTGTGACATCACAGAAACAGATAAAAACACACTCATTGAAAAACATGAGCTCAATCCCAGACATATTGCATATGCGATGGACAAGCATGAACGAGCTCGCTATGATCGGCAAGAGAGCATTGAGATACTAATTTATAATGTACCTGTAAAAAAAATTGAGGCAACTAATAGTTTTGTCTTGGAACCAATCACATTTTTGTTTAAAAAAAATACGGTCTTTACCTTTCGCTCTAATTCTTTAGAACTAGATGCTGCAAGGATCATTGAAAAGGCAAATCATATCGAATCATCAATTATAACCTTGATTTTAACCATCCTTTATAAGGCCACAATCAGCTATCAAGCTGCAATTGATAGTCTAAATAAAGCTCGTGATCATTATCTAAGTAATCTTAACCACAAAATAAGTAATCAAAACCTGATTCAATTATCAAATGTCGAGCGCAGTCTTGTCTATATCGCTAGTGGTATTAAAACAAACCTAATAGCTCTTGAAAGTATACCTGAAAATCAGCATTCACGTAAACTATCACAAGCAGAACAAAAGCTCTTGCACAGTATCACAATCGAAGTGCATCAAGCAGAACAAACTGTCGAAATTGCATTAGAAGTTACTGAGCGTATCTCTGCGACCTCGAATAACTTACTCAATAATAATTTAAACGATGTCATGCGGTTCCTCACGGTTTGGTCACTAGTATTGACAATTCCGACTATTGTCACAGGTTTTTACGGTATGAATGTAGGTCTTCCATTTGCAAAGAGCTCAATTGCCTGGCTTAATATTACGATTGGCACAGTAATTATGATAATAATTCTAGTTATTTTTTTCAAAATTCGCAAACTTTTCTAAAAATGTTGCAAAAAGCTGCAATATTTGTAATTTATCTCCTTAATTGCTTTAAAAAAACGCTTGTCAAACAAAAATATATATTTTTTCTATTTTTTTCTGCAAATATTCAATGTTTTGCCAACTTTTTTAGCTGTTTTTGTCACATTTGATTGAGCGTCTCATAATTACCAGTGCTTTAGTATTACTTACCATTTTTTTGTCAGAATTTCATTTTTTTATATTACGGTATATTACAAAGCTAATAAAATATTACAAAAAGTGCTCTTATAGTAACAGGACTGCTATTTTCTTGTCATGTTAAGTGTATATACTAATCACTGTTGAAGCGATTTGCTTTAGAAATCGCAAGAAGTGTAGCAAATGCTACAAGGCAAAAAACAGGAGTGAATATATAACTATGGATATTAAGAAAATTTTATTGTCAGTTGTAACAGTTACAGGGATGTTAACAGCTGGTACAGTTGCTGCAAATGCTGATACTGTTACAGTTAAAGCTGGGGATACTGTTTCTGAGTTAGCCAATGAATACAACACTACAATTGATACTATTACGCAAGAAAATAGTTTACAAGACGCAAACGTAATTGTGGTTGGTCAAAAATTAGAAGTCGGCGAAACTGCAAATACAAACAGTACTGCAACAACGACATCTACTGCTAGCGTAAACGCAAGCAGTACTGCAACAAGTACAGCAGCTGCAAGCACAAGCAATACTACAACAAGTACGGCAGCTGCAAGTACAAGTAGCGCTGCAACCAGCACAACTGCTACAAGTACATCGACTAGTACACCTGCCGCAAGTTCTTCAAGTACCACGACAGCTGCTAGCTCAAGTGTAGCATCATCCACGACATCAAGTACATCATCTACTGAGGCTGCTGCTCGTGCTTGGATTGCTGCTCGCGAATCTGGTGGTTCATATACAGTACAAAATGGTCAATATTATGGTAAATACCAACTCTCAATTTCTTATTTGAACGGTGATTACTCTGCCGCTAACCAAGAACGTGTTGCTAATAGTTACGTGATTAGTCGCTATGGTTCATGGGTAAATGCTGTTAAACATTGGGAAACTAGCGGCTGGTACTAAGATTAGTCGTTAAATAAAAAGCTTATTAAAATAAAGAGATCAAGTCAAAAAATTAATTTTTGACTTGATCTCTTTATTTATTTCAGCTAAATATAGTCTATTAATTCAAAATTTTGTTTTCCACTATCTACCCTTGCCTCAAATTACCATCCATAATCTCATAAGTTCGATCGGCAAACTCCTTCAAACGCAAATCATGTGTCACTATGATAATTGATTTATCGTGTTTATGTGCTAAATCTCTAAATAGTCTTCCTACTTCGACAACTCTTTGAGAGTCCAGAGCAGCAGTTGGCTCATCGGCAAAAATTATTGTCGGATTTGAATAAAGGGCACGTGCAATTGCTACACGTTGTCTTTGTCCACCTGATAATTCACGCGGATACTGTTTTAACAAATCTCCAATTCCTAATTGTTTAATTATCGCAGCGAAGTCAGATGTATTCAAGTTGCCCTCTTTTTTTACGCGTTTTGCCAACTCAAACTGTTCTTCAACTCTAAGATATGGGACCAAGCTATAATTCTGTAAAACAAAGCCAATTTTTTCTAATCTAAGTTGCTCTTTCTGCTTTTCTTTCAAATTATTTAATTTAATGTTGCCAATAAGTACTTCTCCAGAAGACGGTGTTTGTATTCCCCCTGCAATTGTTAAAAAAGTACTTTTACCAGAACCAGAAGGCCCCAGCACTAAACACAATTCGCCTTTTAATGCTTTGAAATTGATATCGCTTAAAACATGAATCCGATTCTTCTTCTCACCAAAATATTTATTGATTCCTCTTAAAATAACCGTCTCCATTATTTATCCTCCAATCACAGTTACCGGATCAACACGCGTCACTATTCTTATCGGAATTATTACACCCAATAATGCAACTATGACTAACCCGATAGCCACCACACTCAACAACGGAATACTGAAATACATTGGTACTGCTGCAGGTATAAAACTTGCAGTTAACCCTGTTAATACAGTTCCAACTATCAATCCACTAATGACGATTAACAATGACTGTGAGATTGTAGCTCGCACAAGTACACTCACAGGGACTCCCTGTGCCCGCAACACTGCATAATTCTCTAACTTTTGCATCGTCAAAATATATAGAAATACTGCAACAACCACTAATGAAATTACCATCAGGAATCCTATCATGAAAATAAAAGTCGTTGTTTGCGCAGTATACCCAGGAAGTTTCTTAATAAAACCTGCTAATGAATAGTTCTTTAAACCACTATTCTTGCCAAGAATAATTTTACTATTTTGTGAAACAACTGCACTCACTGCAAAAGTTGTCCCCGCGTTCTTTAATACTTGGGCTACATGATTGTCCCCATAAATAACAGGAGAGATATTAAGCTTTGCATTATTTACAAAACCACTAATTGAAAATTTAGATTGACCCGAATTCAGCTCAATCTTGTCTCCTATTTGATAACCTGCTTGCTTCAATGAACTATCGACCAGTACCTCATTATTTTTTGTTGGCTTTTTACCATCTATAACTTTCAAATTCTTCATGATAAATTGCTCCCTATTTATACCAACAAACTGTGCACTAACTTTGTGATTACCAGCACCACGAACTATAACCGGAACTTGTGTCACAATTGCTGTTTTCTTACTAGTCTGCACCTTTGCTAATTGTGACTTTGTGATTATAGATTGTGTCATACTTGTATCAGCATTATCATTTAAAGCAATCATTTGAATATCCCATGATTTAACCGCATCCGTATTCTGCCTAGCCAAGCCTTGCGCAAGACTAGTCAAAATAAATATTAAATAACTTATTAGAACAATCATTGCTATAATCAGTGTATATCTCAATTTCTCGTAACGGATTTCTTTCCATGCAAGGAACATGTTTCAGACCTCCTTCTCTATTTTCTTGACAGCTAAATCCAGGTAATTTAACAATTTTTCTTTATCAGCTGGCTCAAGCAGAATTTGCTTGATAACTTCATGAGACAAAATCATTACAGCCCATTCCTCAAAGTCAGTTGGTTGCTTCTCAAACGTTTGCCTTGTTTCATTTTTAATTAACGGCTCATTTACACAAAGATGCATTTTAATAAAATTAAAGTACTGACTATTTGCAGTTCGCTCCACAAAATTGCGTACCATTTCTTGATAAGAAATCTTTTTCTTCTGCTTACTTACAGTCTGCTTATGAATTTCTTCCATTGCAATCCGATACACATACCAATATGCATCATTGATATCATTGAAGTACTTATAAAAACTTCCTCTCGAAATCTTAACTTCCCCAATAATTCTTGCAACTTGTGCTTGAGGCAGTGGATACTTTTCAAACTCACACAGCATTGCTTGGAATATTCTTTTTTTCTTTTCAGTATTCAAGTTTTTAAATGTTTCTAAAACCACATAATTCCCTCCTTACATTTCCAGTGACACCGTGTCACCACATAAGAATAATAATTCAAATTTATATTATCTGTCAAGTTAAGAGCTATTATCAGGGAAATTAATATGTATTATAAGGGCATACTCAAGTTCTGACTCATAGAACTACTTATACAAAAAAATAAAGAAAACTAGATCAAAATTCAACTTCTGACCTGTTTCCTTTATTTGGAACAAATACTTGTAAAAAAATCAAAATAATTCAATTTTCATATTTTTAATCCATTAGCGTAAAATATCAATTAAGTTTCTCTTAGCTGCTTGTGACGCAGGTAACATTCCAAAAATTATTCCGACTGCTGTTGATACTCCAAATGCTAATAAGAAGTTTCCAAAAGTCACAACCGCATGAATATGATAGGGAATTAGTAATGAGATAAGTGAGGAAAGCATCCAACCAATCACAAAACCAGTAATTCCTCCACCAACAGTCAGCATTATTGATTCAAGCAAAAATTGCCATAAAATATTCTTTTGTGTTGCACCAACAGCTAATCTAATTCCGATTTCTTGTGTCCGTTCGGAAACAGAGATATACATCATATTCATTACCCCAATGCCTGCAATGAATAATGAAATTCCTGCAATGGCACTAATGAAATATGTGAGGACATCCATTACAGTTGAGATTGACTTCAGAATTGCCCCCTCATCAAAATAAGAATAATTGCCAACATGTCGATTTTCTCCGTGCTTTTTAAGATAGCTGACAACCTTTTTAGTAACACTGGATGCCCCATAGCCCTTAGCAACCGTCAGCTTCAATGTATTAGCCTCATTCAGCTTAACACCTGCATAGTATGTCTTGTTCGAAAGAAGAAAGTCTGCACTATACTTATTGTAGCTTGACTGCTTAAATATGCCTTTAACTCGATAGGAGACCCCGTTAATATTGACTGCTGTGCCAAGCGCATTATTTGCGTACTTGTAGACCTTCTTTGCATAACGCAAGCTTAACAATACTACATGCTGATTAAGGTCGAGATCTGTTTGAGAAAGATTACTGCCATACTTCAACTTATTAGCCGGCAGTGGTGCCTTCAAGAGTGTTAAACTTCCACCTACGCTAGTATTACCAACGCTAGCATCACTCACAGAAATGTTACTAGTATCCTTTTTGAACGCCGCTTTCGAAAGCTGACCAGCAAAGTGCTGCTTAATTTGCTTAATATCAGCAGTTGTGAATCCAGTATTAGTATTTTCTTTACCATCGAAGGTAATTTCAGTAGTTTGTTCGCCTGAACTGCTAGTTTTAAACTCCGAAATCATTTTTTGTTTAACACCATTTCCTAATGCAATAATCGTTATTACAGAAGCAATCCCAATCACAATTCCAATCATCGTCAAAAAACTGCGTCGTTTATTGGCCAGCAAAGATTTGAAGGCCACTTTGAGCAAATCATTATACTTCATTGTTATCTACCCCCATATCAGACGTCAATCGCCCATCAAGAATCGTCAATAACCGATTCACTTGCTGTCCAACCATTGGATCATGGGTCACAATAATAATAGTCGTATTATTAACTGCATTTAGTTCCTTGAACAAATTCATTATCTCTTTAGAAGTCTGACTATCCAAAGCACCAGTTGGTTCATCAGCAATTAAGAATGTAGGATTGCCAATGATTGCACGCGCAATTGAAACACGTTGCTGCTGCCCACCAGAAAGTTGAGTAGGTATGCTTTTCTCATATCCAGCAAGTCCAACCTTTTCAAGTACTTCAGTAATTTTGCGCATTATTTCCTTTTTTTTGACACCCGCGTACATTAATGGAAGTGCAACATTCTCAGCAACGGTCAAGTTTTTGATTAGTTTGAAATTCTGGAAGACAAAGCCAACATTTTTATTACGTAATCCAGTAAGTTTTTTATTACTATAATTATTGATCTGATCTTTTTTAAAAATGTACTCACCTTGATATTCGCGATCCAAGAAACCGATAATATTAATTAGTGTCGATTTACCAGAACCTGATTGTCCCATAATACCAACAAATTCTCCCTGTTCAATGTTCAATGAAATATCATGAAGAATATGAACCTGTTGACTACCTTGTTTATAGTATTTATTAATATTATTTAACGATATCATTGTGGCCACTTCTCCCCATCTTTGAGCTTACTATCAGGATTGGTCACAACTTTTTCACCTGCATCTAATCCAGAGGTTACTATGAAACTACCATCTTTGACAGTTCCTACCACCTTCTTAGCACTAACTTTATTGTTTCGAACTACAAAGATTCTGCCTTTAAACAAGCTTGCTTTTGGAATAACAATCCCAGTCTGTGGGATACTCATCTTAATTGTTTGACCATCAATAAAGTTAGTTCCATCAACCGTTGCGTAGACATCATATTTTGAACCTGCAGAACTAGTAGTGCTTACTGGATGAAGCGAAACAAGCGTGACTGCTGCTTCTTGTGCACTACCAGTTGCAACAGCTCTGACAATAACATTATCTCCTACCTTGACTTTGCTATAATCATATTCGGAAACTTGTGCTGTTGCCTGCATTACCGTTGATGCTACTGCTACTTTTGCACTTCCGTTGTGATCATAAGTAACTGTCACATTACCAGCAAATGGTGCTGTTATGCTAGGCGAAACTTTGCTGCTGAGCTGATTAATTTTCATTTGTGTACTAGAAATACTGTCATTAAAATCAGCCAAGTCATTTGTTGCACTCGTAACTGCATCTTGTGCATCACTATAACCATCATCATTTTTTTGCATTTTACTCAAAGTTATTTTGGCTGTTTGAAGCTTTTGCGTTGCTTGATTTTTATCACGCTGTGCCTTTGCCAATGTTGTTTTTAGCTCAGTCAATTCTGTTGCATTTGCTTCATTATAAGTAGTATATAAGACTTCACCTTGTGTAACCTGTTGTCCATTCTCGACCTTCATTGCAGATAACTCTTTACTGGTTACCGTAAAATCACGCTCTTCTTTTGGACCAATGCGCCCGCTCAATGTTAGCGGTGTGACATGTTGCGCCTTTTGTGTTATGTATTCTGTAGTCTGCGTACCTTTAACAGTATTATGTATGCGACTTCTAATTGTTAGAAATGCCCCACTGACAATAATAATTATTAAAAGAGCAACCGCGATAACGATTGTGATGACTTTACCTTTTTTCATATACTACACCCCTATCAAATTCTACTTACTTCATGATAACATGCTAATTGTTTCACAAAAAGTTGCCTAAAATTTAATATCTGAAATCACTACGACTAAAACTACTTTATATCCTAGTACCAACTCTAAATTACGAACTTAGCTAGTATCATGCTATGAATAATTTAAAGTCCACCGAAGGATTTTTACTTATGGAACATGTTTATCCGGAATCAATAAAAAAGCTAGCTCAAGCTTTAACTTTTGAACCAGCCCCTTAACAATCTTTATCTTGTAATATAAGATTCATTGAACCACTCAAATATATCCTGTGGTGCATTATGATCTACGGTATGACCACTAGGATATTCATGATACTCAACATTGTCTGCATATTTCTTAAAGAAACTCGCTATTTCACGGCCAGTTGCTGGTACAAACAATGGATCTTTTTTCCCTTGGGAGATGAATATTTTCGTGCTTATTTGCTCCTCTATAAGATTCTTGCGAGCTTCCACAACATAGAATTCAGGCAGTCTTGCGCTTAGTATCACAACTACATCTAACCAATTTGGGTAAAAGATACTTAATCCTGTATTAATAATTGCTCCTTGGCTAAATCCTAGACTAAACAAGGGGTTATCTTGTAGCCGTTCCTGTTTCAAAATCGTCTCTACTTGATTATGAATGTCTGTTATAACACTTCCAATAACCGCTATTTCCGTTTTGTTTATAAATTCAGGAATAAAGTACGCGTATCCACTTCCGTAATTGATATCACCTTGGACGTGCAACTCAATTACATTTTCCCCGAAAACTGAAACCAGTGGTCTCAAGTCAAGATATGACGAACCCATCCCATGCAGCGTCATCACAATTGGAGTTTTATCAGTTACTTCAATCTTAGGGTATACCATCTCATATTTATATTTCATGCTAATCTCTCACTTCTATCTTTAATTATTACTTAATTAATTAAGCTTATAGTTGCTAGACTCATACAAATAAAAAAAATACATCTTTCATTCAAAAAATAACTTTGCTATTTTTTTATATGTTGCAATTGTATTCATATAACTTGTAATACTAGTCGCCTCATCCGTCTGATGCGCGACTTCCCATGTATCTGGTCCTAACACAACAACTGGAAGCGTTGGATATTTCTGCACGTAGACACTTGCATCCGTCGCACCATTGATAATTCCCAATTGTGCTTTAGGGCCAAAATGTTCTCTTGCCGCTCTAGCTACCTGCGATACAAAACCACTTTCTACTGGAGTACTCATTGGAAAGAAATCATGAACTATTTCGAGCTCCAACTTCAGCTTATGCTCTGTATTTAATTCTTTGATTGTTTTAGCAAGCATCTCTTTAACCTTTTGATTGCCTAATGTCATTGTTGGCCGAATATTACCATATAATTCTGCATAGTCAGGAATTATATTGACTTGGCTTCCCCCATTAATTGTAGTGATACTGTGCTTAAATTCACCCAGAATTGGGTCAACTGGACTATTCTCAAATATTTTTTGTTCGGCATTAATGAAGTAATTCAATCCAATAATTGCATTGATTCCTCTCTCTGGAGTTGAACTATGCACAGACTTCCCAAAACTTTTAATCCGATAATTTAATGATCCTGAATGTGCATGAATTATCTCACCTGCGGTAGGTTCGCCAACAACCATAGCTGAAACATCGTCCAATACATCACTTTCAACTAAGCGATATGCTCCTTTTGCTCCAAATTCTTCACCTGCGGTCGCCACAAATTTTATTTTGCCTGAAATTTTCCCTCGTTCTTCATTCAGTTCAATCATTGCGATTACTGCCGCGGCCAAACCACTCTTCATATCTGCTGCACCACGTCCATAAAGATTATCACCAATTACTTCAGCTCCAAAAGGATTATACTTCCATTGCTTTGCATCTCCAATTGCTACAGTATCTTGATGCCCTTCAAAACAAAGAACTGGTCCGTTGCCTGCACCTATCTCAGCGACAAGGTTTGCACTGTCTTCATCAAAGTAGTCTGCCTGCACCTTAATCTTCTTTTCTTTAAGAACACTTACCAGATAATCTGTTACTTTTGCCTCATTGCCGTTAACTGAGTTGATTTTTATCAAATCACGTAATATCTTAATTCTTTCGTCCTTATTCATAATTTATACCCCTTAGTGAATTAGTAATAAAAAATTAGTGCACACTTTTCTGATAGAAAAGCAGCACTAATTTTTTATTCTTTTTTACTGAAATTATTAAAATCTAAGATTTTATCTTTAACTAAAATTGCTTTTTTCACTGAAGCTGGATTGTGAGCAATCTGATACTTGAGCTTATCAAGCGTATCTATCACCTGGCGCAATTCATTGACTTCTTGTGAAGCATCCTCATTAACTTCGCTAACAGCTTGCAAATTAACAAGATTTTTTACCATTGTTTGATATCTAATAATCACAAAAATAATATTGAAATTTGAAGAAATTGTTCTTGGATTCTCTAAATCTGGATGTTTTTCAAGAAGAGAATATATTTCTGGATAGTAGCGCAAAGCAACTGTATACACTGGAAAATACCGATGAAATACTTGTTCTTCATTCTTAAATCCGAAACGATCAATTTCTTCTCTCATAATATCTTCCCCCTGCAAATCCAACTGCTGCTTAAAAATCAGCTGGTCGTGTAATATCTGTACTAAAATAATACGCAATTGCCTTTAGAATTCTTTCACTTGCATGACCATCACCATATGGATTCTTTGCTTCTGCCATTGCTTGATAAACCTCATCATTATTTAACAGCAAGTCCATATTCTTTTCAACTTCTGCCTGATTTGTTCCAACGAGTCTTAATGTTCCTGCTGCAACACCCTCTGGCCGCTCAGTCGTATCACGTAAAACAAGGACTGGTTTCTTAAGCGCTGGTGCTTCTTCTTGAACACCACCCGAATCAGTCATAATATAATAGCTTCTGGCACAGAGATTATGAAAATCAACAACATTTAAAGGCTCAATCAAATGAATTCTCGCAGTGTTCCCAAGTATACGTCTGGCAATCTCCCTAACCTTCGGATTCAAATGCATTGGATAAACAACCTCAACATCTCGATTTTGCTCAACAATTTTGCGTACGGCCCCGAATACCTGCTCCATTGGTCTCCCAAGATTCTCACGGCGGTGCATAGTCAATAATATTAATTTATTTTGCTCATCTACTTCGTCTAATACACTGTGTTGATAATTATTTGTCACTGTTTCCTTAAGTGCATCAATTGCTGTATTCCCAGTTATAAATATCTGCTCAGCTTGATGGTTTTCCCTAAGTAAATTGTCCTTGCTCTGACTTGTAGGAGCAAAATATAAATCACTTAAAACATCCGTCATTTGGCGATTCATTTCTTCTGGATAAGGGGAATACTTATTCCACGTCCGTAGTCCCGCTTCCACATGGCCTAATGGGATCTGACGATAAAAAGCCGCTATTCCAGCCGCGAAAGTTGTCGTCGTATCTCCGTGAACTAAAACTACGTCAGGTTTTTCTTTCTCTAATACTTCATCCAACAACTTCAAAACATTAGCGGTAATATCTCCTAATGTTTGATTTCTTTTCATAATATTGAGATCATAGTCAGGCACGATATTGAAAATTGCCATTACTTGATCCAGCATTTCGCGATGCTGAGCCGTCACAACAGTTATAGCCTCAAATTGACTTTCTTGTTTCTTCAATTCTAATATCACAGGTGCCATCTTGATAGCCTCAGGTCTAGTTCCAAAAACCGTCATTACTTTTAATTTCTTCAAAAAAACCACCTCATATTATCTAATTGATATACTAATTGTACTACAAACAAAAGCTTATCGAAACAGTAATTCCAAGTGTCCTATTCTATTTTTTGGCTCTATACTCAACGATTATACAATCTTACTTGTCACCACAAATTTCGCAAAACAATAACTAGAATATGCCTCGCATTCCAAAGATTTGCTATCAAAAAAGTAACTAAAAAAACACCTCACAATTATTAGATTATTTCTCTAATAATAATGAAGCACTTCAATGAGGTAGAACTCTTTTTGTTATCTACGATTACTAAAAATGCGCTTGATCGGAATCGAACCGATGACCTACCGCTTAGGAGGCGGTCG
>NZ_JBDNTS010000028.1:0-20570 GCF_047719775.1 Liquorilactobacillus sp. | reverse complement strand
GCCGATAGTAGTTGGGGGATCGCCCCCTGCGAGGATAGGTCGTTGCCGTGCAAATCAAAAAGGACACTGGTATTTTTAATATCAGTGTCCTTTTCGTATAAAAATACTGTTTTTTAAAGTATAATACATAATAGGAATAAAAGAATAGGGGTTTTAAAAAATGAAGACACGTAAAGAACTAAAAGATGAGGTAAAGGTGACCTTCAAAGGACATTGGGGGCAAGCAATTAAGTTAGCACTTATCCCTGTAATATTTCAAATTATTGTAACAATTATAGGCTTTTTTGCTATAATGCTGCTGGCCATAGTATTTGCAGAATATAGTGATAGTGTGATGAAGGGAATATCTACAGTTGATACCACTGGTGGTACATTTGAACATGGGAATCTTCTTGGCAATAGTGCTGGAGGAATTATAGTAACAATGCTTTTGACGGGGATTGGTTTTACTTTCTTAGACTGGTTAAGAACAAAAAATGCTGATTTTAGCGTGCTTAAGGGTGCGTTTAGTGTATTTACAAAAAGGAATTTTCTAGGAATTCTTGTATTGTATATTTTAATCAATATTTTTGTATTTTTTTGGTCGTTGTTACTTATTATTCCAGGAATTATAAAATCATTTGCTTATTCGCAAACATATTTTGTATACAAGGATATGTCACAAGCAAAAAATGCTGATGACTTTAATTTCTTAGATTATATTACAAAAAGCAGAGAATTGATGGTGGGTCATAAGTTTGAATTTTTTGTTCTTAAGCTAAGCTTTATTGGATGGGATATAGTGGCAATACTGACCCTGGGATTAGGTTTCATTTGGGTAACTCCATATAAATTAGCAACTTATGCTGCCTATTATAAGAGTTTAACAGAAAATAGTGGTATTTCAGATAATGAACAAGACAAGAATGATGACGAAAAAGGATCAGTTATAGTTGAATATTAATTAAGAATGAAATGATAGTTTTAATCATTTCAATTAGTGTCAGATTTCAGATTATAAGTCTAAAATAAGGGTCTGGGTCAAAAGTTAGCTTTTGACCCAGACCCTATATTTATTGCGAATAAATGTGCTCCATAAGTCAAACTCGTCATCTACCTTCAAATTTTCCCTCCCTATATCACAGTCTTTTTTAGTTTCTAATCTTAAAAAAAGAGGCTATACAGCTAATTAATAATGAATTAAGCTCTTCTCTATTGAAAAGAGGCTCAAGGCCTTAAAATACATTCTAAAACAGTTTCTATTAACAATCTCGATTGAAGTTTTTCCGAATTCCAAAAAAGCAATGCATAAAAAAAGCTACGGTACTGATAATATCAGTCATCGTAGCTTAGTAACTGTTAATTAGTTCATGTGAATTGCGAAAGATGGTTGGAAGTATTGGAAACTCTTAATACTTACATTTTGACCAGATGATGGAGCAGCAACATAGCTTGTACCACCAATATAGATACCTACATGCCATGATGAACCTTGAGAACCCCAGAATAATAAGTCTCCGGCTTTAGCTTGACTAACAGCAACGGCTGTACCAATTGTTGATTGTGCTTCTGAAGTACGAGGTAATGATACACCAAAATGTGCATATACATACTGAACGAATCCAGAGCAGTCAAAACCACTTAATGATGTTCCACCATAGGCGTAAGGAATGTTTTGACTAGCTAAGTAAGTTGCGTATGAAACAACTGATGACGTAGATACTGACGATGTTGTAGCTGTACTGCTAGAAGCTGCAGTTGTAGCAGTGGAACTAGCAACAGAAGAACTGGTAGTCTTTTTAGCGGCACTGGTTGTTGTAGCAGCAGCTGAACTTGAGCTAGCAACAGAAGCGACGGAAGAACTAGCAGCACTTGTAGTTGTTGCTGTTGAGCTAGAACTGGCAGCCACGGAAGAACTAGCAGCACTTGTAGTTGAAGCAGCAGCTGAGCTAGCTGTACTGCTTGCTGCTGTTGTTTCTGTTGTTGATGGTGTCTTTGTAGGATCATTAATCGTCAAAGTTTGACCTGGTAAAATAGCTGATTCTAATGTATTCGATGAGCGCAAAGAAGCTACGGTAACACCATAAGCTTGAGCGATAGTATAAAGAGAGTCACCAGACTTAACAGTATATGTAACATGGTTTGCTGAGACAGTAACAGAAGGTGTAGCAGTTGTTGTACTTTCTGTAGTTGTCGTAGTTGTAGAACTTGCTGTTGTTGATGTACTTTGATTATCTGAAGATGTAGAACTAGTATCTGCAGAACCATTAATTTTCAAAGTTTGACCTGGTTTAATTAGCGTTTCTGTTGATGATAGTCCATTTAAAGAACGTAAACTATCAACTGTTGTATTATATTTTTGAGCGATGGCCCACAATGAATCTCCGTCTGTAACTGAAACAGTGGAAGTAGTAGCTGATGTAGAGTTTGAATCTGAAGTGCTATCACTATCAGGAATAGTTAATGTCTGACTAGTAATGATCAAATGACTATTCTGATTAATATTATTTAAAGTTTCAATTGACTTAATGGAAACACCATATTTTTGTGAGAGATCCCAAACAGTGTCGTTCTTATTTACCTTAACAGTTGTTGTTGAAGCACTTGCGTTTGTTGTAGAAGCAAGAAATAAACTCGCCGCACCAATAGTGCTTGCTAATAATGTTTTCGTTGTACGTTTCAAATTAATTCACTCCTACGTTATTTATTTTTTTTAATCAATAACTTGATTGTAGTCTATCTTTATTGCATAACAGTACAAAAAATATTACATTTTAAGCTCTTGTGTAACAAAATGCAAACAATTACCGAAAGAATAGTGTTTTTGAGCGAAAATTATTTTTTTTGAAAAATTTTTCTAGTTTAAAGTGCTATTACAATAGGATTTGCAATAATTTATAAGAACTTTTTTTCTTAAGAATATTACAAAAACATTACACCCGCCTTAAGAAGACTTTTTTAATACAACTGTTGATAGCTATTACTTTTTCTTAAATATGGGAATGAAGTTCGTTTTAGATTATTACAAGTATGTTAAATTTAAAAATTTTAATTGAAATATAATTTTATTGATTTGGAAAAGAGATTAGTGTATCAAAAATAACTGTAGTGGGTAAATTGATTATTTGTGACTAATACCATTGACATCTAGCCTAATTTTGTCTATATTCGAATATTAGAGCATACTTTAAAATTAATTAGAAAGAAGTGAAGGAATATGGCGATTGTTTACAACTTTTCTGCTGGACCTGCTGTTATGCCGAAAGAAGTTTTAGAACAGGTCCAAAGGGAATTACTTTCGTATAAAAATAGTGGTATGAGTGTTATGGAGATTAGTCATCGTTCCTCACTTTTTGCTGATATCCAAAAGGATGCTGAAAAAAATCTACGTATGCTAATGAATGTTCCAGATGAATATGATGTATTGTTTTTGCAGGGTGGAGCAACGCTGCAATTTACAATGGCACCATTGAACTTAGCTATTAATAAAAAGAAAATAGGCTTTGTTGATACTGGTCACTGGTCACAAAGGGCTATTGAAGAGGCACAAGTGCTTGATGGCATAAGTGTTAATAAGGTTGCTAGTGGGGCAGATTCAAAGTACACAAAACTGCCGAATATAGTGGGCCCTTTACAAGAAGATGTAGATTATGTCCATATCACTCTGAATAATACAATTGAAGGAACTGCATTTCGCACAATTCCTTACGAAAAACAACAACTTGTAATAGGGGATATGTCTTCAAATATCCTAGGGCAGAGATATGATGTGAGAGACTTTGGAATGATTTATGCAGGTGCGCAAAAGAACATTGGGCCTGCTGGATTGACTGTGGTAATTATTCGGCATGATTTAGTGGAAAAAGCACCCGAACTCCCTTCAATGTTAAGTTATAAGAAGTTGGTTGCCAAGCATTCAACATTAAATACACCGCCTGTTTTTGCAATTTATTGTGCCGGACTGGTCTTTAAATGGCTCCTTGCACAAGGAGGAGTTGATGAAATGGAAAAGCGAAATCGGCAAAAAGCACAGCTGCTTTATGATTTTCTTGATTCGTCAAAACTGTTTAAATCACCAGTGGATGTTGAAAGCCGTTCGCTAACTAATGTGCCTTTTATAACAGGTAATGCAGAATTAGATAATCAATTTATCACATTAGCAACTGCAAATAATTTAGTTGGTTTAAAAGGGCACCGTTTAGTGGGTGGGATGCGTGCTAGTTTATATAATGCATTCCCAATAGAGGGTGTAAAAAAATTAATCACTATTATGGAAAAATTTGAATTAGAACATAAGGAAGTGGACTAAAATGTTGGATATTAAGACCTACAATATGATCGCTCCAGAAGGACTCGCAGAACTTCCTGCTGATATGTATACAGTCAATAAGACTGATAAGCCCAATGCGTTGCTGATTAGAAGCCAGGACATGCACAAAACGAGATTTGGTACCAGTGTGCTTGCAATTGCAAGGGCGGGAGCAGGTGTTAATAATATTCCGCTTGCTGAAGCTGATTCAAACGGAACAGTTGTTTTTAATACACCTGGTTCAAATGCTAACGCGGTTAAGGAACTAATTGTAGCAATGCTGATTCTAGCAACACGACCAGTTTTTTCTTCGGTTCAATGGGCTAGAAAATTGAATGGAGCAGATGTCAGTCTGCAAACAGAAAAAGGGAAGAATCACTTTGCAGGAACTGAGTTGCAAGGTAAGACAATTGGGATAATCGGGCTTGGGTCAGTTGGTTCCAGAGTAGCACGAGCAACGGCGGACTTGGGGATGCGAGTAATTGGCTATGATCCATATATTAGTGTGGAGCATGCTTGGCGTCTATCAAATGATATTCCGCGTGCAAAAAATCTGAGTGAACTACTGCAACAAAGCGATTATGTTACTATTCATATTCCATACACAGAAGATAACAAGGATCTAATCACTGCAAAAGAATTATCAGAGTTGAAAGAGGGAGCAATTCTTTTAAATTATTCACGCTGGGGAATTGTTAATGAAGGAGCAGTCATAGATGCTCTAGATAGCCATAAAGTTGCACAGTATATCACAGACTTCAGTTCAGAGAAGGTTATTAATCACGATAATACTATGGTTACTCCGCATATTGGTGGGACAACGCTTGAAGCTGAGATAAATGGAGCAATAATGGCAGCACAAACTCTAAGAAAGTATTTAGAGACGGGTAACATTATTAATTCTGTGAACTTTCCAGCGGTCGAGATGCCTTTTGATTCTAGTTTCCGTATTACTCTGATTCATCAGAATGTTCCGAACATGGTCGGGAGAATTACAACGATTCTTGCTAGATATGACATTAATATTGATAACATGATTAATCGCAGTCGTGAACAGATTGCTTATACAATGATTGATACGGATAATATTTCTGAGAAAACTTTCACTGAATTGAAGAATGAATTAAATAAGATCCCAGAGGTAATTAGGGTAAGAGAGATAAGGAAGAATGAATAGCTTAGAACTTGTATAATTTTATTACATTAGGAAACAGAGTTTAGGTTATATATCACAACTACATAGGGGAAAGTGTGACATAAATCGGTAAAATTTGAGTATTAGCTTGAAATTAGGGGCTTGACTAAATGTAGGAGAGGGACTAGATCAAAATTAACTTTTGACCCAGTTCCTTATTTGATTATATATAGAAGTTACGTATTTTTTGTAGTACTGTAATTATTATAGAACTCTAAAAATCTATATTTGGAAAGGATATATTATGGGATATATTGAAGAAATTAGGGGTCAGGTTGGTAATATGCCGATTATTTTGAATGCTTCTGCAGGAGTAATTACTAATAAACGAAAAGAACTGCTATTACAAAAACGTGTTGATACTTCTAATTGGAGTTTGCCAGGAGGGTACCTTGAATATGGAGAATCCTATTTAGATGCATTGTACAGGGAAGTAACAGAAGACTGTGGTTTCAAAGCTGAAGATGTAAAAGCGCTAGGAAATTTTATGGATTTTGTTTTATATCCAAATGGTGATAAGGCACAGGTTTTTTGTAATCTATATCTGATTAACTCCTTTTCCGGGAACAGGATTACCACTCCTACGAAAGAAACGATAACTACAGCATATTTTGCTTTTAACAATTTGCCTCCGTTGTTTAACGGACAGAATAGAAAAATGATTAATTTTGCTAGTACCTTATTTGAGTAAATCTTTTTGAAAGCGATTACGATATGTTCGTGATACTTTTTGTCCAAGGCAGAGTCTGTAATGAGTTAAAACATGTAAATAATAATAGTAGTAGTAAAATGTCCTCCAAATGTTGGGCATAATGAAAGGGCAGGTTCAAAAGTTAACTTTTGAACCTGCCTCTATTTGTTCCATATAAACGTGTGCCATAAGTTAGAATTCTCCGTCTAACTTCGAATTACTCGCTCGCTATGTTCGTAATTTCTAGTTGGTACTCAAATTTTCCCGACTTATGGCACACACTCTTTTGTGGAACTCTTCATTTTGAGAACTTTTGCCCTAACCTTGACAGATATTCTTAATTTTTGAGTAATGATTTGCTGATTTGTAATTGATGATATATCAAGGCAGAACAATAGATAAGCGCCTCAATCATTGTAATAAAAAATGTGACTGGCCAATTTGTTACATATGAGAGATAAAGACCAATCCAGATTCCACCAAGTGAAAAAATAGTTGATAGAAAAATCATCTTCCAGAGTGACGGTGTGTAGTATTTCGCCGAAGATGCAGGAATCGTCAATAAAACAAATATTAACAAAGAACCGATAATCTGTGAAGTTACACTGATTGTAAGGGCTAATAGGCCTAAGAAAATGATAGAAGTCAGTAAATTAAGATGCTGGTTGTACTGAGAACCGGTCACATCAAAAGAGTTATAAGCCAACTGTCTGAATAATAACGTAATGACTATCAAAATAAAAACACTCAATATTATTAGTGAGTAGAGATTTCCGATATTTATTCCAACAATACTGCCGAATAAAATATTAGTTGCATAGCTGGACTGCTTACTGGACAAAGAAAGAAATAGAATCCCTAATCCAATAAAAAGCCCAGAGAAGAGACTAATTGATGATTCACGTCTACTAAGTCGATCGCCCGAAATTCCAATAAACAAAGCACTAGCCATTGTGAAGATAATCATACCTAATAACGGACTGATGCCTAAAAATATTCCAAAAGCTGCTCCTGAAAATCCGATTTCAGAGAGAGTATGTGTGAAAAAAGAAGTTTGGCGTGCAACGACGAAAGTCCCCATTACCCCACAGATTAAGGAGATAAAAATACCTGCAATAAAAGCATAGCGCATAAAATCAAATTGCAGCATTATTCTCTACGCTCCTTTCTGATAAGTTCTGCTTGCAGATGCGACAAGTGAAGAACATAATCTGCATATTTTTCTATTAATTCAGGATCATGTGTGATGAATAAGACCGTAATGTCCTGTTCTACTAATAGAGAACGAATTAAAACAAGCAGTTCATTCTTTGTGCTTGTGTCAAGACTGGCAGTTGACTCATCCAATATTAATAAGTTAGGCTCAGCACATAAAGCTTGTGCTAAAAATGCACGCTGTTTTTCTCCACCTGAGGCTGCTCCCAGCGGATGATTCTCAATTGTAGCAAGATTTGTTTTTTCAATAATATCTTGCAACAGCTTTTTCTCAGATTTAGTGTGCCACAACAGGTTAGATTGGCGAAGGCCGAGTCCAACAAAATCATGGATACTTAATGGAAATTCATCATCAATATTGCGTAATTGAGGCACATATTGCGTTTTGGAGCGAGTGGTATTAATATTGATTCGTCTATCTTTCGTCTTGAAACTTTGCAGAATATGCTTCACTAAAGTTGTTTTACCAACTCCATTTTCACCAGTCATGCAGGTTAACTTATTGGAGGGAATGGTAAAATTTAGATTTTTAAATAATTGCTTCCCGGGAACCTGGATATCCAGATTCTTAACTTCTATCATTGAATTCATACTAGATTAACTCTCGCTTTTTTGAATATTTAGAACCTGCTGGTACTCGCCTTTCATCCAATTAAAGTAGTCTTTGTGTTTTGGAAGAGTCTCTGTAACACTAACTACTGGGACGTTATATTGCTTGCACAATGCTACTAGGTTCTTTACAACCTTATCACTTGCTTGTGTATTTTGAACAAAGAATGCAATTTTATGATTTTTAATATCATTTTGCATATCCTTAATATCACTAGGAGAAGGATCCGTTCCCTTCTCGACAGAGTTAGAAAAATGTACATTATTAACCTTATAACCCATATCTTGTAATGCATAATCAAAGACTGGTTCACTAACATCAACTAGCTTGTTATTGCTGTTCTTTTTGATCTGATTAATCATTGTATCTAACTTAGAAAGACTATTTGCATATTTTTTTGCGTTCTTTAAATATTCTTCCTTGTGTTTAGAATCAATCTTACCAAAACGTTTAGCTAGATATTTGGCAACAGCAGGCATTGTTTTACTATTGTACCAAAGATGTTCGTTATCACCATCTTTTTTATTCATAATATCTTCACCAACTGCAATCTTCTTTGCACCAGATAATTTCTTTGCCCAAGAATCATAACCAATCCCATTATAGAGCAGTATGTCACTATTAGCGACAGTTTTTGCAGTTTTAGTAGTTGGTTCAAAGTCATGTGGGTCAATGCTTGGATTATTAATAATGGATGTAACCGAGCCATGACTGCCAAGAACTGCCTTTGCAACTTCCCCATAAAAGTCAGTTGTAGCAACAACCGAAATTCCCTTTGCTTTTTTTTGAGTATTTGCCGAACATCCGGCAAGAATTAAAATTAAAGATAAAAGCAAGAAAAGATAGTTCTTTTTCTTCATAATGATATCCTCCAATATAGTATGTAACTTTTAATAGTAATAATTACAATTTAGAATAGTATCTAATTAAGGCTCGACTGTCAAGGACATTTGATGTGATAATAGTAATTATTACTGTTATCAAAAAACAAAAAAGCCAATATACTAGGGGAAATAACTTCTGAATTACTATTTAAATTTTATTATAGTTTTCCATTCCATTCGCCTAAGAATTCTTCCAGAAAGTTCAACATGAATGTTTGTCTGCCCGCAGCAATTTTCCTTGCAGTATTGGTATTCATCATTGCTTTTAAATTAAGAAGCTTTTCATAAAAGTGATTGATGATGGTTTCTCTTGAAAGATTACGATATTCTGTTTTATCCATTGATGTTCGCGGTTTAACTGTGGGATCGTATATTACTTGTGAATTTTTTCCTCCATAGTAGATAGCGCGCAGTGTACCAATGGCACCAATTGCATCTAATCGATCTGCGTCTTGGACTATTTTTCCAGAAATAGATAATATAGGTGGATTCTGACCTAAAGATTTACTAAATGAAAGATTTTTTGTAATATCCAGTATCTCAGTAATTTCATCGTCTGAAAAATCACTTTCTTTTAAAAAAGCAATCGTTTTAACATTCTGTGCAGCGGGATCCTTTACTAATTTGTCATCTGCCACATCGTGAAGATAAGCAGCAGAAATTGCTATTAAAGGATTACCGGGTTCACTTTTAAGTATTTTTTTGGTCAGATTAACTACACGCAGAATATGGTCAAATCCATGACCAGTTGTATCAGAACCCATTTGTTTTAGAGAGAAATTATGTACTTTTGCAATTTTGCTAGATAAATTCATAATCAAATTGCCTCCTTTGCAATCTCAGTAATGATTATAGCAAATAATACTGAGAGTATCGAATGTATAAAAGATACTTTCAACATAAATATGATTTAAAAAAATTAGCAGATATTCATCTTTGGGAAATATAAAAAAGGTAAAAGATGTCTAGAAAACAGCAAAAACTATGCGGTGGAGAATATAGTATAAGACATTTTACTTTTTTTTAATTTTTTTACATGGTAGAATTCCTAACAAGGAGCTATCGCCCGAATCTAAACCGAATGTCCGATCCGAGTTTTTTGGTAACTTCTAAATGTGGGAAAGGTGTGACTGTTATAACGCAAAGTATAGAAGGGAGGTAGCTGTTTTCAATGTGGGAACAGCGAATTTTATGAAAGTATTAATAGCATTAGAGAATGTTGTGATGGATGGTGTCAAGCGCGCATCAACGGTTTTGGGCAACACCCTGAGTGAAGAAATGGACGTTGCATTTTACTCGCTAAGTGAGGGCGAGCCATATTATGAGCTGAAGGCACCCATGATAATAGCTAAGCGCCCTGTATCAAGTAATATTTTGAATTTTTTTGGAGAGAATCCATATGATGAATATGCTGAACAGATTGCTGATTTATGTGAGTATCTGGATGAAGAAAATTACGGATGTGTAATTTTACCTGCAGGGTTGCTGACAAGTTTTGCACCTTTCATTAAAGAAAACGTCCCGAATGTGAATGTAATTGCATGGATGCATAATAATTTCAATACCTATGTGACACAATATTATGCAGGAATGTTGAATGAATTCAAACAAGGATTAGAGGCGGCAGATACAGTGGTTGTGCTGACCGACTCAGATTATGAGAATTATTGCCAGTTTAATCAGCAAACCGTTAAAATTTACAATCCACTAACTTTAATTCCAGATAAGAAGGCTGATTTGAATAGTCATATCATTGCATTCACAGGAAGAATCGCAATTCAGCATAAGGGAATTGATTTATTATTGGAAACTGCAAAGTCGCTCCAAGATGACTGGAAGATTGCAATTGCAGGTAAAGGAACGCCTGAAGACATGGTAATCTTTGCGGAATTGGTTGAAAAATTTGATGTTGCTGATAAAATCATTTATCGCGGCGCGCTTAAAGATCATGAACTGCAAAAACATTATGAAGAGGCTTCAATCTTTGTTTCGACCTCGAGATGGGAAGGAATGCCATTGGTGATGGGTGAAGCAATGGGATTTGGGTTACCAATTGTGGCAATGGAGAATACAGGTTCAGCAGAATATCTGCGTGAGAATCGTTATGGTATTATGACCAAGCCGCAAGATGTGGCTGATATGGTTCGTGTCTTAGATAAGATGACAACCAGCCGCTTCTTGAGACGCTACTATTCTGAGCGATCGCTTGAGCGGATTAAACACTTTGCACCAAAGGCAGTAGCAGATCGTTGGATACCTGTAATTGCAGAAACAAAGAGGGAACTAGTATAAAATATTTAAAACTGAAAAGAGAATAATAGAGTGAAAACGAATGCGTTTAATAACTTAAGTCAATAAAAAAGTTGAGACTAGAAAAATTAGTCCCAGCTTTTTTTGTAGTTCAAAAAGTAATTAGTTCACAAAAAGTTGATAGGCGTTACGACAATCATCTGAGTTGTTGTTCATATAAACAATACCAGAATAAGTAAATCCCATTTTTTTGATTAGGTATTGCATTCGCGTATTTTTTTCGTGAGTGTCAATTCTAATCTGTTTAAAACCAAGTGAATATGAGATTGAGAATAAGTGATTCATGAATGTTTCTGCCAGATGCTTCCCATGAAAATGTGAAGAAACAGCGATCCGATGGATAGTGGCATAGTGTGTATCTTCTGGTCTAATCCACTCACCATCAGTAATTTTTTGATAATTGTCATCAGGCTCTTGCAAGAGGGCAGCAAAACCAGCGACTTCTTGTCCTACTACCAGTACATAGCTTATTTTTTTAGCAATATCAGCTAGTAATGTTTCTTTGCTTGGATAACCGTTTTGCCACTGTGGTATACCTTCAAAAGCAAGCAGCTGTTGTGCCTCTTTCACAATGATAAGCATTTTGGGGATATCATTTTGGGTTGCTAAACGAATATAAGTTAATGCCAAGTTCTCACTTCCTTTTTTAGAATGAAGCAATTGCATCTGTAAGTAATTGAATGAATTTCTGGCGTTGAACAGTGGTTAATACATGGACATTCTTGGGGAGATTTAATAGATTAAAACGATCAACAACAGTTTCACCGCGTGTCAATGTGCCAGCCACTTCAACATCAACATGATAATCAGCTCCCTCAAAGTATTCGGGATGCTGGAGCCAAGCAATTGTACAAGGATCATGTAGAGGAATTCCTTTGAACCCCCACTTGTCTTGTCCGTAATAAATACCATAAAAGTCCAATTGACCTGCTGTACTGTGTGCAACTTCATTATCAATTTTGCGAATGTTTTCAATTTCTTCTTGATAGATTTGTGCTTGATGAGTTAGATTCAGCCCTGCCATAACCAATGGCAGTCCTGAATTTATAACGATTTTTGCAGATTCAGGATCGACCGCAATATTGAATTCTGAGCTGGGAGTATAATTTCCTGTATTCATTGCTCCCCCCATAAACACAATCTGAGCAATTTTTGTTTTTAATTGGGGATAAATTTGTAAAAAGAGTGCAATATTAGTCATTGGGCCAGTTACAACTAGGGTAACTGGTTCTGCAGCGGAACTAAGTGTTTCTGCAATTAATTGGACGGCAGGGATCTTTGCAGGCATAAAATCAGGATCTGGCAGCACTGCACCATCAAGTCCAGTCTCACCATGGACATTTTCTGCAACTATCAAGTCTTGCATCAGCGGTTTTTTATTACCTCCAGCAACTGGGATATTTCTTTGCTTTAATAAAGTTAACATGCGCATTGCATTATTAAGTGTTTTATCAGGAGTTTGGTTTCCGGCTGATGTTGTTACCGCTAAAATATCTAGGTCAGGGGCCGCGACTGCCATAACAAGTGCCAAAGCATCGTCGTGTCCTGGATCACAATCGATTATAATCTTCTTCATTAAAAATTCCTCCTCCAAAACAACTATGTAAGGTGTATTGTATACAATTATCTCTTGAAATAACACCTTTTTTTAAAATTACTAAAAAGTAAAGTGGTACTGATTTCTATGATAGCTTAACAGCGAGTGCAATTAAAGATTATATAAAAACTAAATGTTAGCGCAATTCTAATAAATAGGCTAAACTTATCTAAAGATTTGAAAGGAGACTAACTCAAATGGAAAAGAAAAATTTTGACTTAAAAGATGCGCTTGTAATTGGCGGGATAGCAGGAATTGTTTCAGGATTTGTTAAGTTAGGCTGGGAGAATTTGTTGCCTCCCAGAACACCAGAAAGAGATGCAACAAATCCACCTCAGACTTTTATGCAGCAATTGGGAATCCCCGAGTCGCTCACACATGCTACATATACTTACTCAGAGCATGAGTTGCCATGGGCAAGCTTCATCATTCATTTTGGCTTTTCAGCAACGTTTGGAATGATCTACAGTGTTGCGGGTCATTATGTGCCAGTAATTAAGGCAGGACAGGGGACCTTGTTTGGTGTAGGTGTTTGGGCAGCAACTCATGTTGGGCTAATGCCAGCTATGGGGACAGTTCCTGCAGCAAAAGATCAGCCGATAGAGGAACATGTGTCTGAACTATTGGGTCATATGGCATGGATGTGGGTTAATCATGTAGTAATTGAAGAATTAAGTAATCAGGAACAAAAATAAGAGTGGGGCATTCACCTAGGGTTAGAGCATAGAGCAGAACAATTATTGTTTGCAGTTCTATTTGATAGTTCTATAAAGAGGGGGAATTCTAGTAGTGGAAAAAAATAAATGGCAAACAAAATGGCCTGAAAGAATTAGTTATGGCCTGAGTGACGCCGCTGATAATCTTGTTTTTCAGGTAATGACAACATATCTTCTTTATTTTTATACAGATGTCTATGGGCTGAATTCAGGAGCAGTAGCAATTTTATTTGTGGTTGCGCGCATTGCTGATGTAATCGGAAGTGTCGTTGTGGGTATTATGATTGACAATACACATTCAAAATTTGGAAAAAGCAGACCTTTCTTTTTGTGGTATGCGGTACCATATGTTGCATTTGCAATTTTGACCTTTGCAACGCCCAATTTTTCTGAGCAAGGTAAATTGATTTGGGCATATGTAACCTATCTTGGATTAGGCTTTTTCTACACAACAGTCAATTCGCCAATCACATCTGTACTGCCGGCAATGACACAAAATTCGCGTGAAATAACTTTGTTAGGAGTTGTTCGTCAATTTGGGGGGAGTGCAGGACAGATTATTGTTTCTGTGTTCACAATACCTCTAGTGGCACTTTTTGGGAGTGGTAATGAACGAGTAGGGTTTTTATGGACAATTATTTTATTTGGAATCATCTCATTGATTCTGATTTTGAATACCTTTTTTCAAATTCGTGAACGTTTCACAGTCAGGGAGATTGCACATCAGCCATTATCAAAAGTATTTGGGATGTTAAAGAAGAATACTCCCTGGCTCGTCTTGTCCGTAGTTATCTTGCTGTTTTGGTTAGTTACAGGTATTAAAAATCAAACGACAATTTATTATTTCAAATATGTATGGAACAATGCTGACTTAGTTCCATGGGCAAGTAGCTTTACTTTTTCATCCTTGATTGGTGTAATGTTGATCATCAGATTGACAGTTAAACATGATAAGAAAAAAGTAATGACCTTGGGAATGATTACTGCATTAATTGGGCAATTTATTTTAGCTGGCGGTGTATATTTCAGCAATTTGATCATTATTTTTGGTGGTATCTTTATTAATTCTGTCGGTAACGGAATTATCGTTGGATTGGTCTCAATTATGATTGCCGATACAATTCGTTATGGCACAGTGTTGGGAATACAAGCAGAAGGGATACTTTCTTCTACGAATATACTAGGTGTTAACCTAGGGCTAGGTTTGAGTGGCTTAATTACTGCTGGGTTATTTGATTTTGCAGGATATGTGCCAAATGCTAAGCAAAATTTAACAACCTTGAAGATGATCAATATGAACTATGTTTGGATACCTCTTATTATCTATGTATTGATGATTATCATCCTGCATTTTTATAATGAGAGTAAATTACAGAAAGCAATTAACTCTGATGATTAGGGATATTTAAAGCGAAGGTGTTACATTTTTTGTGATTTGAACAAAATTTGTGACACTTTTTTATTGGGAAAAATTTTGCTTGGCTAAATATGCAGGCTAGATAGTTGCTGATATTTTTCTTCTGTGTTAATTTATAACTAGTAAGTTGTGATTTTAAAAAATACAGGGGGCAATCTAATATGAAATACGGAGTTACAGCAGCAACAGGCAAGTTTGGCAAAAAAGCGGTCGAATATCTGACTGAATTGGTTGATAAGGAGGATATTGTAGCATTTGCTCGTAACGTAAAGAAAGCTGAAAAATCTTTGCCTGCAGGAATTGAAATTCGGCAGGCAGACTATACTGATGAAAAAGGGCTTGAGAAAGCATTTACTGGAATTGGGCGCTTGCTCTTCATTTCATCAATTCCAGGTGGAAGCTACCCACGTGATAAGCAGCATCTGAATGTTGTGCAGGCAGCACAAAATGCAGGAGTAAACTTTGTTGCTTATACTAGTTTTCCACATGCAGATCAGGCCAAGAGCCCTTTGGCAGCAGATCATAAAATTACTGAAAAAGCATTGACTGACAGTGGACTAAGACATGCATTTTTGAGAAATAACTGGTATCTGGAGAATCAGATTGATCTTATAAAGGGAGCCTTTGCAGGTCATCCATTTCAATATTCAGCGGGTGAAGGACGTGTTGGATGGGCACTTGAAAGGGAGTATGCAGAAGCTGCAGCAAAGGTTTTAGTGACAGAAATTCCAAAGACAGTCTATGAATTTGCTGGCAATTCGCTTTCATTTGCTGACCTTGCTAAAACGATTGCCACTGTTTCTAAAAGACAGTTTAAAATCGAATCTTTGTCTGATGATGAATATCGTGGTGAGTTAAACAAGGCGGGATTAAGGGATGCGGCCGATATCCTTTTAATGATTCAAAACTTAATTAAAGATGGTGAGCTTACAGAAAATGATCGAGATTTGGCGGATGTTCTAGGCAGAGAGCCCACATCTTTGAAGGATGCTTTATTAGAGATATAATATCCTAGCACGAGAGAAGGGATAATATGAAGTATTCTCATAAGTTGAGTGATGCCGTGCATATCATGGCATATATTGAAATTTGTAGGGGACAAACTTTATCAAGCGGCGAAATTGCTAAAAGTATTAATTCTAATCCTAGCCTTGTAAGAAGATTGATGATGTACTTGACTCGTAGTGGACTTTTGATAACACAAAAAGGAATCGCGCAGCCAACTTTGGCTAAAGATAGTGCCAAGATTTCTTTATTTGATATCTATAGTGCAATAATAGATGAGCATAATTTACTTCATGTGGATGATAAGACCAATCCAAATTGTATTGTTGGCGGAAACATTCAAAGGGTTTTAGAAGTTGAGTATGCCAAAGTCCAGATTGCAGCAGAAGCGGAAATGAAGAAAATTTCGCTAAAGAAAATTATAGATGGAATTTTGGTAGAACGCACCAATTAGTGTACAGATAAACTAAGCATTCTGTAAAATGCAGTGGCTGTCCTTTTTTAGGAAATAGGCCACTGTTTTTGTGTGCAATAATAACCTGGAGGATAACTTTTATTTTATGAGCTAATTTTATAACTAATTTTAAATTAGAGGATTAAAAAAAAAGCTGGAAAGCCGATGTAATAATATGTGTAAATGCTTTTTGGCATAATAAAAGAGTTGACGGAGGTTTTCTATGAAAAAAAACAAGGCAAGTATAGGAACTATTATGGCAGTAATTTTGGTAATTGCAGTTATGATACCCACGGTTTTAACTACTACAAGTTCTTATATCCAGACAAAAAATCTATTGATCTCTAGGAACGACATTAGTAAAAAAAGTGCAACAAATATTTTAATAACGTCTAAACAAACTCTTCAAGCAAAGGTTGAGCAGGAATTGAAAAATTTAGCATATCTGCAAATTTTTAAATCAAAGTTCAATAGCGGAAATATCAATCATACTTTGAAGGCAATCAAGGGTGGAAATGGTGATATTAAAAAAATTACTTTTGCAAGCTCAAAGAGCAATAAGAGTGTTTTAAATAAGGAATGGTACAAAGGTGGATTGGCAAATAGTGGTAGTATTTACTGGACGTCACCATATAAAGATAGCGCAGGTGATTACATTGCAACAGCTTCAATTGCAATACATAATAATGAAGGGCAAGTTGGGGTTTTGGCAATGGATACTTCATATACAGGTATCCAAAATACGGCGATGGGAATTAAGGTTGGACGAACGGGCAGTGCGACTTTAATATCTAACTCTGGTCGTGTGGTAGCAACCAATGATATAAGCAAAAATGACGGCCTACAACTTGGACAAAATATTGATAAAACTGAGCTTTATAAGAGGATAAAAGAGTCAAAAAAGCTCCGCGGAACTATTGCTGTTAAAGGATCAAATAAAATCGATGAAGTTTATTTTGACAAAACAACTTTTGACAGCTCTACATGGGCTTTTTCTAAGGTTGGCAAAACCGATTTAAATAAGGAACTACATTCCCTGATAACGACAGCTATTTGGGTTATCACTATTACACTGATTATCGTAGTCATGTTCTCACTGCTTGCAAGTAAAATGATGTCATTGTTGGTTAAACAGTTTAGCGGTTATTTCATTAAAGCTGGTCATGGAGAACTCACAGTAATAGAAGATAAGCCTAATAAAACTGCTAAATGGTTGGATAAAATTGCCCATAGAATATTAAGACCGGATGAAAAAGGTAATGAAATCGGTAGAATTACTGCGCTATACAATAAAATGATTATTTCTATCAGTAAACTTATTAACCAGGTTAAAGAAGAAACAAGGATAGTTGCTGAAAAATCAAATTTGCTCATGGAACTGGGTGATCAAACTAATAAGGCAACTGAGGAAGTTGCACAAACAGTAACAGGAATAGCAGAGGTCACAGGGGTTCAAGCCCAAGACACAGAAAATAGTGTTACAAAACTGCAAAAACTGTCGCATATTACCAATGGATTGAGTGGAAATGTCGAACAGATGACTAGTGCATCCAAAGAAGCTGCGAAACTGAATAAAGATAATATTAGAATTACAACAAATGTTGAGCAAAATTGGAAAGATGAACTAGAAAAAATGGAGAACTTGAACCAAACTGTCGGAGGACTTGATAGGAATATTCAGAATATTAACAAGATAATTAATGTTATTAATGGAGTTTCACATCAAACCAATTTGTTGGCACTAAATGCTTCAATAGAGGCGGCCAGTGTAGGTGAAGAAGGGAAGGGCTTTGCGGTAGTTGCCACGGAAATCCGCAAGCTTTCAGAAAAAACAAAAAACTCGACTAAGGAAATTGAAGAAATAATTCAAGAAATAACAAAACAATCGGCTGATATGGTAAATCAAACCGCTATTTCTGTTGCTGGTGGACAAAAACAAACTGCGTTAATCGAAAACGCAATTGATTCTTCTCAAGAGGTATTTAAAAAAAGCAGCAAGCTGTTAGAAAAGATCGTTGAAGTTGAGCAATACAGTAAAAAAATCAAAGAAGTTCAAAAAGATGTGCTAGAAAAATTAGAAGGAGTTGCATCTTCTACAGAAGAAAATGCGGCTGGGACAGAAGAAGTTTCTGCAAATTCAGAAGAGGTTTTGGCTACAATGACAGAATTTACAAGGAATATTACTGATTTGAAAGAAGTTTCTGAAGTATTGGAACGTGGAACAGAGAGATTTAAAACTGTGAAGTGAGATCTAAAATGATGTATCAAGAAACAAGGATTTCTCAACAAGTTAGAGGATTATAAGAATACAGTAACTTTAAATAAAAGAAAAAATGAAGTGCCCCATAATAATTAGATTTTTTTGTCTAATTATTATGGGGCACTTCATTTTGAACTAGTTGCTCTATTTGTTAAAAATAAACATGTCTCATAAGTTAAACTTCCATATTTTACAGCAAAAGTAGCTGTTTATCTAAGATCATGCTGATTTTTTTTCAACTATTATCTCTACACGACGGTTATTGGACCGGCCAGATGCAGTTGTATTTGTTTCTTTGGGCTTATTCTCACCATAGGCCTGAATTGATATATTATCTTCATAAAAAACGTTATTACTCACGAAAAAATTCATTACTGATATTGCGCGTGCAGAGCTAAGTTCCCAATTTGATTTGTAAGCAGAAGTTGATTTTAATGGCTGGTTATCAGTATAGCCAGCGATAATAATTGGATTTGTACTAACTGCTTTAAGAGGACTAAACAACGAAGCCAACAAATTTTGTGTGCTCTCTGATAGAGTTGCACTGCCAGAGTCAAACAAGATATTGCTGTTTATAACGATATGCAAATCATTGCTTTTTATGTAAACTGATACGTTGTTTGTTAAGCCAGAACTCTGAAGATTTGCAGCTAATTGTTGTCTGATGATCTCTAATTGATTGTCTGCTGCTTGGGTGTTAATTGAAGAACTTTCTTGTGAAGAAGCAGAACTTAAGGCAGAACTTAAAGTGGAACCTTGAGTTTTGCTTTTTTTTCCGATATTTACGATAGAATTTGATGATTGATGTGTTGATAGCAATGTTCCAAATTCTGATTTGAATTCTTGAAATTTGGCAGTATCAACTTTGGCCATTGCAAACAAAACAATGAATAGTGCTAACAAAAGTGTCAGCATATCAGAATATGGCAATAGCCAACCCTCGTCGATTTGTTCTTCATTCTTCTTTCGTTTTTTCATTAGCAGAATCCTTTTTATTGTCTGATTTCTTTTCGCTAGTAAGACTATACAACTTTTTCTCGATACTGCTGGCCGAGGCACCAGACTGAATTGCGATAACTCCTTCAAGAATTAAGTTGAGGTTTTCAATTTCCTTTTCGGACTTGACGAGTAATCTTGAATTGAAAGGAATTAGAATTACATATCCGAAGAAAATACCATATAAGGTCGCAACAAATGCCGAGGAAATAGATGTACCTAGGGCATTTACATTGTTAAGGTTGCCTAATGCGCCAATTAGTCCAATTACAGCACCTA
Organism: Liquorilactobacillus sp.; assembly: GCF_047719775.1. Classification (NCBI taxonomy): domain Bacteria; kingdom Bacillati; phylum Bacillota; class Bacilli; order Lactobacillales; family Lactobacillaceae; genus Liquorilactobacillus; species Liquorilactobacillus sp. Next base: position 653 of record NZ_JBDNTS010000028.1, on the reverse strand, counting down.
GAACTCCAAGGGTTGGTGATGTAGTTCCTGCAGTTTTGAAGATACCTGCACTTTTCCTGTGACGTTCATCCATACCTTCAATCTCATTTTCCATTATCTCTCTGATTTGTTTTTCCCCCAAACCATCTATTACCATCTCTAGTCCTTGCTCGAGAAAAGGGTTATTTAATCCTTCTCTTTGTGATTCCAAAGCAAGTAAACCATCTCGACGGGCAACGTTGGAGAGGTCAACTATTTCTGAGATGAGTTTTTGATTGTCGAATTTTTTCGTCTTGATTAAAATAAGCAACATTTTGGGAACCTTTTTTAATTCACTAGATGGATAACTGTTTATGACAGCAGCTGTAATACCTGCAAAAATAACAATCATAGCTTCTGGATTCAGTAGTACAGCGATGCTTGCACCTTTTAAAACCATACCCACTGTTATTGCAATAAAGCCAAGTATAATACCGATTAGTAGAAAAAAATCCATTGAGAGTATGCCTCCTGATTAAATAATAGAATCGAGTTCATTGTCTATATCGGCTAAAAAAGCAAAAGATTTAACGCAGCAATAATGAGTGAATAAAATACTCAAATAATATATTTATTTTGAGTTTTTTAAAAAAATAAGTCATAAGAGAGTAATATAATATTACTGATTTTAATCT
>NZ_JBDNTS010000027.1:14212-20943 GCF_047719775.1 Liquorilactobacillus sp. | reverse complement strand
AGAATTAGAACGAGTGTTTAGAAAAAGATGTGCCATTTATTGACATAGGAGCATAAATAATCTTTCAGCTGTTTTTGTAAAACTTCCCGTAACATATAAGGTTAAAAAAACTGCAATTTGTTTTTCAAACATATCTTCCTCCACTAGTTAAGTAATTAATTGTAAAACTTATACTTTATATTAATAATGAGTAATTTTATCATATTTTTGTTAGACAATACTCATTAAGAATGAAAAAGGCAGAAATAAATTTCAAAAAATAGTCATCCGAAATTTTATTAAAAAAAACTTGATTTATTTAGTAGAATTTGATGACTTTTTTTATTTTTAATTGTTTCAGTTTTTACTGCCTTATTTCTCCAATTATTTATCTAGATATGGTATGTTGAAGTTGAATTCAATTGTTCTTTTGAACTTTATCTTATTTTCTTGTTACCTGAATTATTAAAAAGGAGGAATACACAATGAAGTCAATTTTAACTATTTTGCAGTTACAATATGATTTAATTGAAAAAGAGCTGATCCGCTATCAAAATAATCCTTATGATGCTGCTCAAACTCATGACTTGCGTGTTGCTATCCGTACTTTACGTAGCTTATTCAAATTTTTAAAGCGAGATTTTTCCCCCAATACCTTTGCTGATATTGATAAAAGTCTCAGTAAGGCAGCAAAAGTTTTCAATGACTTACGAGAATTAGACGTGTTGATTGCTAAATCTAGTGAATTTGCCTATAATCATCCTGAAAAAAGAACTGATTATCGTCACTTTTTCCAAAGTTTTCATAACAAACGAAAAAAAGAAATGCATAAAACTTTGACAACGACAGTCCAAAAAGAAATAATAGCCAACCTTACCCAGGTCAAAGACCAGTTGATTCTTGATTTTAATGAAGGAAACGATTGGAACAAATATATTTATCAAGAATTAAACCGGCGGGAAAAGAAACTGTCCCAACTCTATAATGATTTGGACTTTAAGGATTATACTCGTGTACACCGTATTCGTAAAAAAGCTAAAACTTTAAGATATTCAGCAGCTTACTTTATAGAGTTCGCCCCTAAAAAAGCCAAAAAGATTAGCAAGAAAGCTAAAAAAATTCAATATGTCTGTGGTAACATCACTGATGCACATGTAAATTATGGCTTATTATGTAATTTTGCTGCCCAAAGCAACAACCAGAATGATAAGAAACTGTTGTTGCGTATTGCTCAAGTTCAAAAGAAAGTTTATGCCAACTAGGATTAAAGAGAAAATTAACTACAAGAGATGGTGTGTTTTAGTATTAACTGTTGTGTTAAACAGCGGGAATGAGTCAAAACTTATGTTTTGGCTCATTTTTTATAGTCTATCGTTTTTCTATATTAACGCGCTAGTGGCAGTCCGCCTTTTTTCTCTGATTAATCAATTTAAAAACCACTACAGATGATTATCATTATTTTTCTATCAGCCAAAAAATCTGTCAGAAGTTCTATTAGTAATTATGGTTAGTTCTAATAAACACGCAATGAGTAAGGCTGCCTGTAATAGTTTATAATTTAACACTTCTTGTATTGAACATAATCCTCTTTAAATTCGTTGATTAACATATTTTGCATAATAGTAAGCTATTTTAAAATTTTTTAGCCCCATTTTTCCGAATACTCCCCTTTTAAGCATGTTTCCAAGTGGATTTCGATAATGTAGTTTATAAATAAAACGAGGCGTACCCATAACTGTTAAAATTCTAATTTTTGTATCTAAACTTAAAATTTGGCGTTGTCCATCAATTTTTATTATCTGACCCTTACAAAAGACTTTATCGATAAGGCCTTTTAACATGGCAGGCATTACTTCCCACCAAACAGGAAAGATAAAAATTATTTCATCCGCTTTTTTCAATCGTAATAGATAATTTTGACTTTGTTCATCTACATATTCTTTAGTGCGCCAATTTGTTAACCCCTGCTTATCTATAACAGGATTAAAATGGTCAGCATGATTATGTGTTTTTAAGATATCAATGGAATTTTTGGTAAGCGCTGCTGAGTATGATCTTTTATGTGGGATATTTTCACTTGATTTCAAAGTATATGGATGGTCAAGTACAATTACTACATGCATATTCATTCCTTCTTTACATTTTTATATTCCTTGGAATATAATGATGGTAACAGTAAAGATAAAAACTGTCAATTTATATTCGGAGGAATATATATGTCGGAATTAATCCCACTACTAAAGCAGATTGATAATGAATTACATCGATATTTAGCATTTGATAATACAAAGAAAGTTCATGAACATTTATTAAAACATGCTACTGAAATAGCCTTAAGTGAAGTAATCTCTGATGTTTCTGTGACTGATTTAGACATTTTAAATCTGATAGCAACTCATTCAGAAATTAGAATAAAAGAGCTAGTTGAATCTGCCTACTTCCCTCAAGGGACAGTTTCAAAAATAGTTAATCGGTTAGTAAAAAAGAGATTGGTAAAAAAATATCACCACACCGATAATAAAAAAGATGTGTATTTAAAATTAACTGAATCTGGTCAAACTTTGGCTATTTTACATGTATAGTATCATAAAACAGAGAATCAGAAACTAAATAAAATGGCTGCAAGATTTAGTAATAAAGAACTTGCAAGATTTGCAGAAATGTTAAAGGAAATTAATGAGTTACGTGAAAAGTAACAATCGGTTTTATTGACTAGTATTAAAGACATCATTAATGTTTTTTTATGTCATTCTCCTAGGTGAAATTGAATAAAATAAGTTTTATCACCAAGTAAAAAAGCACCATGATTGTTGCTTTTCTTGTATATTGTAAAACTGGCAATTGCATAACTAAAAAAAGACATTGTATAATCGTAATTAATAAGGTGATAAAATGGGCAAATATTATTTTTGGAAGAGAATACTCTGAATCTTTATTAGCGTATATTAAAAAATCTCTTTGCAAACTAATTATTTAGGTTTGAAACCTGAAGAAAATGTACGTTCTTATAGCAACTTCTCTTATCTTATAATTACCCTACAAGTTTATTTCGACAGAATGTTGTTAATTTTCTATACTTTTTATTTTCTCAATTAACCCCTTCTTGTATTTTTAAAATTTTTGTGTTTTAATTGTTTTATGAATATCAAACAGTTGGATACAAATAGTGAATTGAAGCAACGAATATTTTTTGCTCTCTCAGATCCAGGAAGATATAAAATTGTCAGTATGCTTTATCATGTTGGTCATGAAATGGGGTGTAATGAGTTAAATCAGCATGTAGAAATTGATAAATCTACAATGTCATACCATTTGCGGACATTAAGAGAAATCGGAATTACTAACACAAGAACACAAGGAAGACAAAAATATGTTAGTTTAAATCTAGACAAAATTGAAGCATTATTACCTGGATTACTTAATCAGCTTTAGAAGGCACTTTTGTGCTTTTTTTCTTGCTTAATTGTTTGATAATTTTAAAACTATAAATGAATGGTGGAAGTGAAGTAAAATATGAAGTATCGTCGTTTATCAATTCTATTTTTTTTAATAATGTTTGTAATCGGTACAGACACTTTTTTAGTATCTCCTTTATTGCCTACACTGACTAATTATTATAAAGTTTCTACAAGTATTTCAGGACTAATGGTAAGTTCTTACGCAATTGGCTATATGATAACAGCATTAATTGTTGGGCCGATTTCTGATAAATATAATCGAAAAAAGATTCTTACGGTTGGGTTAATATTTTTTGCCTTGGCGACTGCTTCTTGTGGTTTAGCAAATACTTTTTTAATAATGTTAATTACTCGGTTTATCGCTGGTATCGCAGCTGCTACAGCAGGTCCTCAAGTATGGGCTTCGATTCCATTGCTTTTTCCCAAAGAAAAAGTTGTTAAAGTAATGGGTTATGCAACAGCTGGATTAGCAATTGCTCAAATTATTGGTGTCCCCTTAGGAAGTTTTTTAGCAACATGGTCCTGGCGCTTTCCCTTCTTTTTTGTTGGTGGAATTGCATTGGGTTTAACAGGATTAATAATAGTCTATTTGCCTAATTTAAATACAACTGAGAAAAAAGTTAATTCAATTAATATTTATCGTGATTTCTTTAAAAATAAATCGGCTTTAAAATTACTATTTTCTTACCTACTTTTTCAAACTGCTAATTTTTGTGCATTTTCCTTTATTGGAACATGGTTTTCCAAAAGCTATTCATTGCCAGTTGCTTCTATAGGTGGTTTTATTTTAATTATTGGAGCTGGTCAATTTATAGGCAGTCTTTTTGGATCTAAATTAGTAGAACTACTTACTTTACCCAAAGCTTTTATGTACGAATTCATACTGTTCATTTTGGGATATATAATCTTACCATTTTCATCATCCGTAATTATAGCAACCGTTATTTTAGCCATGATCTATTTTATTGGTGGAGCAATTTTTCCACTATTCATGAGTACCCTACAAGCACAAACTCCTAATTCAAGAGGAACAATGTCATCTCTAACAAATGCAGCCATGTACTTGGGTGAAGCAATTGGTGGAGTATTTGGTGGTATTCTAATTAAAAATTTTGCAGGATTCTACGGTATTGCTACTTTTACAGTTGCTGGTGTTTCTCTAGCAATGTTATTGTATGCACGACAAGGTTATTTCAGAAGTCAGTAAGCAATTTGTATATGTCAAAAAATATAGCAGGCAAAAGTGCCCAAAAGACATTCTTTTGACTACTATATTTTTTAAGTAATTAGTTGATAAAATAGACTTTTTAGAAATATGAATGTTATAGGTTTGAATATTGATAGAGGCTAAGTTTTTTGTAGTAACAACATTTTATGATCGTCTAACAATGATTTAACTTTGACAACTTTTCAGAATAAATTTACATTATTATTACCCACAACTATCTTTTAGATGATGAAACAAAAGTGGTTATACTAAAGCAAACATTAGTCTTTCCTAAAGTTACGCCATTTTTTTTGAAAGACGAGTTGTCTGATATTAATTTCCATGACCAATATAGAGACAATTATTAAGGTTCCTCCAATTAACAAATCGTAGCTTAATTCTTCGAAACCAAGGGTAACTGAAAATAAACTGCCAAATAATGATTCAGTCATTAAAATAATCCCCGATGAAGTAGCATCAGTATACTTTTGACCAATTACTTGTAATGTTTGTCCCCCGAAAGAAGCTAAAACACCTAATACTATTACTGGTATTAATGCACTTGCCCAATTTATACTGCTATATGACGAGAATTCAAAGGTTAATGACCATAACCCACTAGCAATTACTTGAACTATTCCTAGCAAAAATGAAATTACAAATGGATCCACATCTGCGACCTTGTTACTAAAGTAAACAATCTGTAGTGCATAAAAAAAAGCTGCCAACAAGGTTAAGATATCACCAATATGAAAAGAAAAGCCGTTATTAATTGTACCAGTTAAAAATAGTGTCCCTAAAAAACAAATGATAATCGCTAAAATACTTTTATATTTTGGGAAGTCTTTATTAAAAATCCAAAGTATAAACGGAATCATAACAATATAAGTTGCAGTTAAAAAAGCGCTATTACTTGGAGTAGTAAACTTTAAACCCAATGCTTGTAATTGATAGCCTAAGAAGTTGATAATTCCTGCAAAAACACCTATCCTTAGATCCTTCTTTGTTAATTTATGTAATCTTTTTCTAAAAAATATATAAATTAGCCCCGCAAATATTGCTCCTCGTAAGGTGTTGATTACACCCGAAGGCATATTACCCTTAAGGGCCATTTTAATCAAAATATAGCTACTTCCCCAAATAATTGCAGTTAAAAGTAAAATTAAATTAGCTTGCCATTTTTTCAATTTCATATTTCCCTTCTTAAAATAAAATAGCTCCCAAAATCAAAGTATTCTCCTTCACCTTGGGGGAACTTTTAAAAATTTTTCATAATCTACACACTATATCTTAGCTAACTTTCTCAATGACCAGCATAACAGTAAAGTTGCTAATAATGTCGCAATCACTATTACAAAAATAATATGTTCATTGACTCAATATTAACATCAACAATTGTTTTAAGTGGGTATGTACCTCACAACAATTCCCACAAAAAAAGCACCAATTACAACAGATAGACCAACTACTTCAGGTTCGACTGGTGAAACTAGTAATTTAGTACTTAAATACATGATATTGTAATTCAATCAATTAATAGTGGCTATAACAAATACACACTGTCGTCACTGTCTCGAATATAATAACTTCTCTAATGAATTATTATACAGATAAAGTTACTTAATTTAAAGCTTAAATCTCATTTGTTTGGCTATATATGCAAAGCTAGTTAATCAGTACACATTCTAGATATTCGGGTTTTGAACAATTCTTTGCTCGTTATCATTGATTTTATTTATATATTTTTCCAATAAACTATTCCCCAATTTAATAACGTCAATTTTCCCATTGCTAAAACACCAAGTAAGCATAACTCCACGAATGATAGATTCAAATTCTTGATAAGCAAGATTATTATTACTAAAGCTATCCGTGATTTTTTTAATTTCATTTGAAAATATTCTTTTTTTTGAATGGTTCCCAGGAGTACTCATGTTTGCTTGAAGATTTGCTACAAAAGCAATTGTAGTTACTTCAAGGCCAACCTTTTTTGCAAAATCTAATTCAAAAATTCCAATTTTTAAAAGTGTTTTCTTCCAATCCAAATTAAGTTGTATAACTTCCTGAATTTTATTACACATATAATT
>NZ_JBDNTS010000027.1:0-14202 GCF_047719775.1 Liquorilactobacillus sp. | reverse complement strand
TTAAAATCTTCATAATAAATAGCGCTAATAATTTCTTCTTTTGATTTGAAATGAACATAAAAAGTTCCTGTAGATACATCTGCTTTCTTAGCAATATCTGAAATTTTTGTTTTTTCGACACCATTGCAGTTAAACAATTCAATTGCTGCTTGAAACAATTTTTTTCGAGTTTGAATTTTTTGCTGAGCCCGTTTCATACGAATCCTCTTTTGACATTATTTTATTTATATTATACACTGAACAAGTTCACTGAACAAGTTCATCTAAAATATAATAATCCTAGGAGTGAGTGCTTTGTTTTTCTTTAGTCTAACTTATAAAAAACCTTTGACAGAGGTTGAAAAATTTTTGGATAGTCATAATGAGTACCTTGACAAGTTTTACAAGGAAGGAAAATTTATTTTTTCTGGAAGAAAAAATCCGCGTACAGGAGGTGTTATTCTCTGTAATGCGGATAATTTAGAGGAGGCTAAAAATATTTATTATAATGACCCCTTTTATAAAAATGGAATAGCTAATTATGATGTTATTGAATTTCTACCAACAAAATTTAATAATACGTTCGAACAACTAATTAATAAAATATGAGAATTAGCTAATTCATAAACTGAAAAAATCACTCCTTAAATATACATGGAAGTGATCTTTTTATTTAAAACTTAACTACATTATAGGCAACTTATTTATCTTCTAAAAATCAATCCACAGATAATGCATCACTAGGAACAAAAAATATAAAGACATTGTCACTATACATGTTTATCTTTTTTCCAAATACTTTCGAGTTGTATTTCGTTTTCTAATAATTATTTTTCATTTCAGTTAATGCCAGAGATCTATAATTGAAAAAATTAGCAACATTGAAATAAAGGCGTTAAAATATTTATAGTACTTTAAATATGTCTTGCTAATTACTTGTCCAAAGAGAGTCCAAGTAAATGTTCCAATACTTCCAATTATTACCATTAATAACCAGCATACTGATATGTCGCTTAGGAAATTATGAATTGTAAACGCACTTAATCCTGTAACAAAATATAAATACACTTTAATATTTGTAATTTGTATCAAAAACCCTGTGTTAAAATTTCCAATATCGCTTTTAGATTGATAAGGTTTACTGGTAAAGACATGATATGTCAAATAACCTAAGTAGCAGCTTCCTATTACTTTCATTATAAATATAAATGAAGGAGTTCTTTGAAACCAACTTGCAAATAGTGCGGTGATAATTCCAATTGTACAAATTCCAAACAACATACCAAAATTCAATCTAAGACTATTCATGAAACCTCGTTGTTGTCCTGATACCATAGCCATGATTGTATTGGGACCTGGAGTAAAGGACATCATTACGACAAATAAAAGAAAAGCTAACATTTAAAAATTACCCCCTGTAAAATAAAATTGCATATGCAATTAGTTTAATTGGCTTGACTTTATCACATAATAATTGCATATGCAATAAAAACAATTTAAGGAGTTATTCATTATGTTTAAAATAATTAGAAATATTGGCAAAATTACCCGTAGTCTTCAAATTAAGAGTAATAAGCAATTTCAAGCTGTAGGTTTGGGAAATAATTCCTTTATTTATTTAATTCGTGTTTGTGAAAAACCAGGTATGTTTTTGGGAGAAGTAGCTGACAAATTAAGTATCGATCGAACAACTGCTTTTCGTACTATTAAAAGATTAGTTGATACAAATTACTTAAGATTAGAAGTTGATAGTACAGACGGTAGATTAAGGAGAGTATTTCCAACAGATAAAGCAAAAAAAATATATCCTGAATTACATAGTTTTGAAAAGGACAGTTCTGAAAAATTATTGAGTAATTTAACTTTAGAGGAACAACAAACACTATTCCAATTGTTAGAAAAGTGTAGCAACAATATTTAAATGATCTAAAAATATAGTTCAAAATAAATGGATCTTAGAGATGTATAATTAAAAAACAGCTCTCCTTCATTGAGTTGTTTTAGAAATGTTAGGCTACTCCTAATATCTATAGTGGTTATTATAAATAAGAATCCCTGAAGTAATTAATGCGACTATCCCACCACAAATGACAGAAAGCCAAATATATTTAGGAATTATTAATATAAATAGCAGACTAAAAGCTAGAAACTCTAGGAGAAAATAGATTAATAATCTTTTTTTCGAGATTTTTGGTTTGTCTTCAACTGCAGCAGTCACCTTTTGGGACAGGATTGAAAGAGAAATTACACCAATCATGAAACTAACCCACAAAGGATTCTGAAAATTAATTATTTCTCCATAATTCTTAAAAGATTCGTACATTAAAACTATAAGAATAAAAGAATTTTCAATTATGAATGCTGTTTTGAAATTCTTTATTAATTGTCCTTTGAGCCTTTCATCTTTAACCTTCTTCACGTTCAAATTCCTCCTCATTTAACCAGAAAACTTCATTTAATGTCTTATCAAGTTTGTAACAAATTCTTAGACAAAGACTGATTGATGGATTGTACTCTCCTTTTTCAATCAGACTCATTGTCTGACGTGTAACGCCTACAGAAGAAGAAAGCTCTTTTTGAGACAAACCTGCTTCAACTCTGAATACTTTTACCCTATTTTTAAGCATAGATGATAGCACCTTCTTAAGTAATATATATATTACTTAAATGGTGAAGTAAAGAAAAAATAAATATTTGTTTTACCCCCTAAACCCCTAAATTATATTCTGCTAAACAAAAACCCACTGTTCAATAATTCTAACAGTAGGTTTAATTTAATCTTATTTATTAACTAATAAACATCTTGAGCTAACAAGGCCGTTTGGATTACCTTGCCCAATCGTTTGATTCCCTCTTCAATCTTATCTTCCGACATGTTGGAATAATTTAAACGGAAAGTTCCTGGCTTTGGATGTTCACTGTAGAAAGGCTCTCCCGGAACAAAAGCCACTCGTTGTTCAATAGCTAAATCAAATAGAGCTTGAGTATCTTCGATTTCCGGAATTTCTACCCAAATAAACATTCCACCTTCTGGATAACTGCATTTTGCGTTCTTAGGAAAGTATTTTTGAATAGCTGACATCATTAACTGTTCTCGTTTTTGATAAAGATTAGAAATTAATTTAATATGTTCATCGATATCAAATAATTCACAATATTTAGCAACAATATACTGTGACAAACTATCTGTATGTAAATCCGCTGATTGCTTCATCATTTTGTATTTATTAATCAGTGATTCATCAGCGACAATCCACCCTAAGCGCATACCTGGCGCCAAAATCTTAGAAAAGGTCCCCATGTAGATTACATGCCCAGTTGGATCTAATGATTTAACTGATGGGATGTTTTCACCCGCAAAGCGAACTGCACCGTATGGATTATCTTCAAGCACCATAACATCATATTTATCCGCTAACATTGCCAATTTTTTCCGACGTTCTAGAGACATTGTTCGTCCGGTCGGATTTTGGAAATTTGGAATTGTATAGATTAACTTAGTTTCAGGATGCTCACTTAATGCTTGTTCCAGATGATCCATCCGCATACCATCATCATCCATATCAATGCCAACAAAATTCGCACCATAGGATTTAAAAACATCTACGGCACATAAATATGTTGGACTTTCAACAATGACTGTATCGCCAGGATCTATAAATACCTTTCCTGTCAAATCAAGTGTTTGCTGTGAACCAGTAGCTACCATGATATATTCAGAGCTTGTATTGATACCCTCTAATTTCACCCGCTCTGCAATAATTTTTCTGAGTTCTGGAATTCCCTGAGAAGAACCGTATTGGAGTGCAACTTGCCCACGTTCACTTAAAACCTTATCCGTTGCTTGAGCAATCTGTTTCACTGGAAATAATTCTGGGGCAGGTAGCCCACCTGCGAACGATATAATATCCGGTCTTTCGACAACCTTTAAAATATTCCCAACGGGATCAACTTCGGTCTTTGGTACACGACTTGAAAAATGATACTTCATGAGTAACCTCCTCTAGTTTTACTAATAGAAAGGAATATTTTCTATTAATTTAATTGCAACTAGATTAATGGTATCTCAAAAAAAAGGATTAGTAAAATTCATTTTTGTCATATTAACATAAATAAGTTTCACCATAGATACAAATATCGGTCTTAAAATATTAAGTTGTACCTTATTCTTTCTTCTTTATTTTATAATTTGAATGTTTGATATAACAATGTTGCTATGATTTATTTGGAAAGAAAAAAATATAATATGGCTTCAAGTGCATAATCTACACAGTATGTTGTTGTGACCCAGCTTAGTAGCACGGGCACAATTACTTATAGAAAAATGGTTGACAAGTATGGGCTTTATTGCAATGGAAAATTTTGACTTATAAAACAAGTTTACTCGTAATAATAAAGGGTCAAATCAAAAGTTAAATTTCGACTTGGCCCCGTAATTAGTACTGACACTTTTGGAAATGTATCTAGTTTTGAAATAAGATATATCTCAAAAGTTCTTTTTTAATATTGTCTAATCGCTTTTTGAAATACTTGCTTATCTAGCTGCTGTACAGCTTTAACGTCTTCTAATGGGTTTGAATCTAAGACGATAAAATCTGCAACTTTTCCTTCTTCTAGAATACCATATTCATCATCTATCTGACATAATTTAGCAGAATTGATTGTCGAACATTGGTAGGCTTCAAAGGGAGACATACCTAATTTTGTCAACAATTCGAATTCAAAGGGAGTCTTGTCGTAACCATTGAACGGACTGCCTGCATCTGTACCACAAGTGAATTTAATCCCTTTTTCAAAAGCTACACTAAGATTCTCAAAGGTATCGTCTAAAGCATCTGCCGCCTTTTTTAACTCCCAATCAGGCAATATATTTTTACCAAATTCTGGAATCAACGTTTCTGCCAAAAGAGTTGGTGTTAAGTATGTTCCTCGCTCTAACATTAACCTAATATCTTCATCATTAACATAAAAGCCATGTTCAATTGAATCAACTCCTGCTAAAATAGCGTATTTAATTCCAGGATTTCCTTCAGCATGAGCAGCAACAGTCTTTCTTTTATGGTGAGCTTCAACAACTGCAGCTTGCATCTCCTCAATTGACAATTGAGGATCATTCATAAAATCACCAGGCGACATAACACCACCAGTAGCCATAACTTTTATACAATCTGCCCCATTACGAAAGGCTGTTCTAGTTGCCTTTCGTACTTCATCTGGCGAATCAGTTAAAAATGATACATTTGGACCATCTCCATGACCACCCGTCATACTGATAGCACGTCCCGACGTAATCATATTTGGAATTTTGCTTATTCGTCCAGCTTTTTGCGATTTTTTCAACTTTATATCAATATCATAAGCGCAGCCACACTCTCTGATAGATGTAACCCCAGATTTTAATAAAGTTTGTAGATTCTGATAGGCTTCAACAGCAATTTCGGACTCAGATCGATTAAAATTACCATCAAAACTGTCCGGATCACCACTAATATGTGTGTGCACGTTAATTAGGCCGGGCATAACATATTTTTGTTGTAGATCAACCATAACATCACTTTTTTCAGGATCAGAATTTCCTAGAGATAAGATTTTCCCAGTGAGAGTATCTACTTTAAACCAAGCAGATTCTTGGATTAGATTGTGTAAGCCATCGAATAAATTAAAGTTAAAAAAGGTTTTAGTTGCCATTTAGTTTCCTCATTTCTAATTATTATTATAACTTCATGATAAGAAGTCTAACACATTTTCAATGGGAAAGTTCTAAAAATTATGTTGTAATAATTAATGAAGTAAGTGATTAACGTCATCTATACATTTTCCAAAAATTTCGAACTTAACTTTTTTATACATCCATTTTTGATAAACGTATATTCATCCGCAATTATTTTTTATATTATTGTATCTAGTTTATTGTGAGCACTTCTTTACATTAAAAAACTACAATTATAGCATAAGCCTCACAATCATAAATGATTTATTCAAGCTTAACCTAAATTTTTTCCATTTTTTCAATGGGAATTGAAAGAAATTTGTTTTCTCTTTTTAACTATTTGGTAACAAATTGTTCAGAAACATATTCTGCGTATAGTTTATGGCTATTTAATAGCTCTTGATGAGTCCCAGAACCTGTTATTTCCCCAGATTCAATAAAGTAGATCTCATCTGCATCGACAATTGTTGAAAGACGATGTGCAATAACTAAAGTTGTCCTATTTTTCATCAATTGCTCCAGTGCACGTTGAACCATTGCTTCTGATTCTGAGTCCAAACTTGCTGTTGCTTCATCTAGCATCAGAATCTTGGGGTTACGTAAAAAAGCACGGGCAATTGCTAAGCGTTGTCGTTGTCCTCCTGAAACTTTCACACCACGTTCACCAACTTGTGTATTTAGTTTCTCCGGCATTTTATCAACAAATTTATCTGCATAAGCCAATCGTAATACTTCCCACAAGCGTTCATCCGAAAATTCACTTTCTAATCCATATGTGAGATTATCTCGAATTGTACCCGCCATAATTGATGAATCTTGTGATACAAAACCGATTTGTGAGCGCCAAGAATTGAGTGAAATATTTTCAATATTGTGAGTGCCAATGCTTATTACTCCCTTAGTAGGTTCATAAAAACGTTCAAGTAGCTGAAAAATCGTTGATTTACCACCGCCTGAGGGCCCAGCAAAGGCTACAATTGTATTAGGCTTAGCTTCGAAGGATATACTATGTAAAATTGGTTTGCTTGTCTCATATTCAAAATCAACGTGATCTGCTTTTAAGGTCAAACCTTCTACATTAATGTTCTCTCCTTTGTCAAGTTCTTCAACTGGTTCATCTAGTAAGGTAATTAACCGGTGGGTTGCGCCTTGTGTTTTGGCAAATGTTGAGCCAAATGTTCCAATGCTTACTAGAGCTGGCATAATTTGGAATAAATACATAATAAAACTAAATAGTGTCCCCATTGAGGACTCACCCTTTGCAACACGCAATGAACCGACAACTAAAATCAAGGCAAACAAGCCCATCATTACCATTGTCATAATTGGTCCCATCACACCATCGACAATTGCTTCACGCTGCCCAAATTTAAACAAATTCTGAATTTGATTAGTTCCTTTTTTTAAAACATGCTGTTCAGCCCCTGAAGACTTCACTAACCTCATTTCAGCAAGAGTTTCTTGTGATTCACCGCTAAAATCTGCCATGGCATCTTGTGTATTTCGACCTACCTTTGAAGCAAAAATCATAACGGGTGTCACCAATAATGCAGTAATTGGTACAGCAATAAATATCCAAATTGCCATGTGCCAATCAGTTGTAAACATCAGAATCACCGCACCAACCATCGAAATCATACTCGTCAAAAAGTTAGGTAGCGTATTAGCCACCAATGTTTTTACTTGTGAGGTATCATTTGTTAGACGTGAAGTTGTTTCTCCAGATTTCACATTATCGAAATACGGTGTTTTGAAAATAATTAATTTACTCCAAATAATTTTGCGCAGATTTCGTACCAACTGTTCTCCAGCTATACCTGTCAAGAAATTTCCAAGTGCCGATACAATTGCACCACCAACAAACAATGCCAAAACAAATCCCACAAGCATTCCATCAAGCTGAATATTTTTTAAGTTTTGTCCGCTAAATGTATTGATTAGTTTTCCTGAATATTTTGGTGTCATTAAGTTAAATGCTACACCAACAATTGAAAACAATAGACCTAATATCATTAATTTGAATTGTGGATGTGCTATTTTAATAATTTTCCAAAGACCTGTAACTTTTGCTTGTGAACTTTTTTTATTTTTGCGCTTTTTGACTACTTCATCCATCCTAAGTGTTTTTTCTGTCATTAGACTCTCTCCTTTAATTTAATCAAATTTAGTTGGTTGCATTTTTGCCATTTCTGAAAATGATTAAATTGATTTCACTATTTATCTATTGTCCAATGAAATCATTCTATTTATTTTTGTTTACAGCTATTTTATTAAAAATCTTCGTGGTCATCACGATTTAAAAAATCACGCATTTGATGTTCTTGCATTCTCTTAAGGTATGCTGTTTGATTTCTACGAAAATTATGAATGTTAGTTTTACTAATAAATCGATCAAAATGGAGTTGTAGATGCTTATCCATTTTGCTGCGTATTTTACTCAGATATTCATCCGACATTACATGTTCGTTCAACTTAGATAAACTTCGACCAAATTGTTCACGCTCATCATCATTGAAGATTTCAAACAACTCTGATTGAAAATCAGTTTGTTTGTTGTCCAATGACTGCAATTGTTTCCGTCCTGCAGGCATAATTTTCACACGGACTACGCGCGCGTCCTTCTCATCTTTGATACGTTGAATAAAAGCATTTTTTTCTAATTTTTTAATAATCTGTGTTACTGATGCAGGCCTGATTGCCAAAATTTCGGCAATTGCACCAGCAGTCAAATCATTATTTGTTTCTGCTAAAACACGCAGTAAACGACGGCTGTTATCGGGTCTCTGATTTCCATGTTGACCACCCAAACTTCTTGCTACAAACCAGATTGCTGGTTGTCGTGCTAAAGTTGTCAGTTCTTCAAATATTTCTTTATTATCCATTATTCTCCACCTCATTAATCATTTCATTCTAATTAGTTAGTTTTTAAAAATCTAACAAAGCAAATCATACGATATTTATTTAGTTTTGTCAAATCAAACTAATCAAATATCATATGATTTGTTTCTTAAACTATTTAAAAAAAGAACCCGAAGCAAGACGGCTTCTAAGTTCTGACATATTATTACTTCGTTTTCTATAAATATTTAATTATTATCCATAGTCGATATATAATATTACTAACTATTTTGTATATTGATAATTCCTTCCTAAAAAAGCCATATATCGCAATAAATTTTTCAATATAAATATGGTCTTGTAATCGAATCATTTGATTTTTTCAATTCATTATAAGTACCAGAAAACATGATATTGCCCCCCATTTTACCGCCTTCAGGACCCATCTCGATTAACCAGTCAGCTCTGCGAATGACTTTTAGACTGTGTTCAATAATAATAATGGTGTTCCCCCTCTCAACTAATTTATCAAAGAGTGTCAATAAATGATCAATGTCTTTCAAATGCAGGCCATTTGTGGGTTCATCAATAATATAGACACTACCATTTTTTTGTAAAAAGCTTGAGAGTTTGATTCGCTGCAATTCTCCACCGGATAATGTTTTTAGAGATTGATTCAACTTCAAATATCCAAGACTAACATCGCAAATAGCCTGTAGACCAACGGAGATTTTAGGCTCTTCATTAAAAAAACTCAGTGCTTGACTAACTGTCATTGATAACACATCAACTATTGTTTTTTTATTGTATTTATACTGTAGAACCTCACTGGCATAACGGGTACCACGACATAATTCACATTCTGATACAACGTCATCCATAAAGTACATGTCATTGACAATGACCCCTTTGCCCTTGCAGTGTGGGCAGGCTCCCTTTGAATTATAGCTGAATAGTGCCGCACTGACTTTGTTTGCTTTAGCGAATAGCTTCCTAATATCATTAAAAATATCTAGATATGTCATTGGTGTTGATCTAAGACTGATCCCAATATTTTTTTGTGAAATATTGATAACATCAATATTTTTTTTCTCAAGTTTTAACCTAATAATCTGTGCAAGCGATGTTTTTCCAGAACCAGCTACACCACAAAGTACAGTTAATGAGTTTAGGGGCAACTTCAAAGAAATATTTTTTAGTGTATTTAAGCTTTGATTTTCAATTGAAAACCAATTATTAAATCTATGCGTATCATTTTTTTCTATCTGTTTTTCGCGTAATGCCAAACTTGTAATAGTATCTGCATGTTTAAAATCATCATATGTTCCGGCAAATTGAATTTGGCCGCCAGCCTCACCGGGTCCGGGGCCAACATCAATAATATAATCAGCTTTTTCAATTAGTAAGGGATTATGTTCAACTAAAATAATCGTATTACCTTGTTTTTTTAAAATATTTAAACAATTATAGATTCGTTCAATGTCTTTAGGGTGCAGCCCTGAACTTGGCTCATCTAAAACATACATGACATCGTTCAAGGAACTTGTAATATGCTTAGCGATTCTAATTCTTTGTGCCTCACCACCTGACAATGTATCAGTACTTCTTGCTAAGTTCAGATAACCTAAACCAATTGTAGTCAATGCATCTAGACGCTTAACGATTTGTATAGTAACATCTTCGACCAGTGAACTATTTAAACTTTTGATAAAAAGACTTAGCTCGTCTATTGGCATGGCAACTAAATCACTAATATTTCGACCTTCAATCTTGCAGCTAAGAGATTTAGCATTAAGTCTTGAACCATTGCAGGCGAGGCATACCTTAGTTATTACAAAATGGTCAAGTTGTTTTTTGTGACGCTTTCCCTCAGCAGTATTTATGATACTTCTTTTAATTCTAGGTAATATTCCTTCGTATAAGGCTGTTTTAGGCCATTTTGCAGGAGGTGCTGTTAATTTTTGCTGTGGTGCATAAAGTAATAAATCTAATTCTTCCTTTGAATAATCTTTTATTTTTTTATCCAAATCAAATAAGCCACTGTATGCATATCTTTTCCAACGCCATGCATCATTGCCAAAAGTCGGGAAATTAATTGGATCTTCATTCAAGGATTGGTTGAAATCAACTAGATATTGCAGATTAATATCTTTTATGAAGCCCAAACCATCACAAACTTCACACTTACCCTGAGGGTGATTGAAGGAAAAAACATCGGAGTAACCAACAAAGGGCTTGCCTAATCTTGAAAAAAGCAGTCTTAAAAAGGTATATATTTCAGTATATGTACCAACAGTTGATCTAATATTGCCAGACATTTTTCTTTGTTCAATTGGAATGGCTATCGGAAGATTGATAATATCGTTAACTTCTGGTCTACCATATTTAGGCAACATATGCTGGATGTAACTTGAAAAGGTGTCATTTAATTCGCGTCTTGATTGTGCGACTAACGTGTCAAAAACCAAAGTCGATTTACCAGAACCCGAAACACCTGTAAACACTGTTAATTGATGTTTGGGTACTCTAACGGAAACGTTTTTTAAATTATTTTGATAGGCATTTGAAATTTCAATCCATTCATTGTCCACTTTATTACCCTCTTTCTCTTATGCCTAACAGAACCATTGCTATGTTATCATTTATTATTTTGATAATCAAAGAATTCTCAATGAAATAAGACCATTTACTTTATATGTAAAATTAACTAATATTTAGTTTGAATGGTTCTAAAAGAAGTTGTTGTACTTGTGTGAATTTAACAGTAACTCCCATAGAACTTTACTATTGTCAGATGTTTATTTTTATTGATAGGGATTCCCATACGTAGCGCAATATTTGTAAAATCCAAGTTCATGCAAAGCAAGAGCTTTATCAATTTCCACTTCTGGAAGAAAGTTGACTAATTTCAAAACTAACTTGGTAAATTCTAAAGTTGCTGTACCATTTGCAGTTACTAAATTATTATCTATAACTGCTTGTTTCTTAATGAAATCACCTTGGTTAGTATATTCAGAATAATTTTGCCATAAATATTGTGAGTTTCCTGTATGTTTATAATTTCTTAACAAACCATTCTGCGCTAAAAAGTCCACTGCACCACAAATTGCAGCCACCGGTTGTTGCATGTTAAGTTGCTTAACAATTAATTCTCGCAATTCCTTATTGCTTATTGACCAGGAATTTCCTCCAATCAATACTAGCAAATCGATTTTTTGCGGAATTTCTGTAAGAAGATAACCTACATTAGTCTTAAAGCCACCAATTGAAGTTACTTGTGGCTTAATCGAAGCAGTAGAGACACACCAATTTGAACTTTGATTAAGTTGACTGGCAAGATATGATCCTTCCCAGTCAGCATACTCATCTAAAATTAAAAAAATTGCAGTTTTCACTTTAAATCCTCCCTTAATTTATCATAGACAAGCTTAACATGCTAATAAAGCGAACACAAGTTCTTAAGAGTGTACAGCAATAGCTAGTAAAAAAAATATAATTAAGAAATTACAAAATTGTACTTGACAACTTTGTATTATTTTTATAAACTTCTAGCTAATGATAACGGAATACACGAAAGACAATGCGTAGAAAAGTAATTTTCGGGATAATTTTAAGAGAGTCTCCTATTGGTGCAACGAGGCAGTTGGAACGAAAATGAAAGTAAACTACAAGTTGTAACTATGATTTTTAATTGTAGTAGTTACTGGGATTGCGCCCATTACAGCAATGGAGTATCACTTGAGTATAATCAAGTCGTACTTTTTGAGTCAATCATTGCGAAATGAGTGAAAATAAAGGTGGTAACACGTGAAGACGTCCTTAACTGTAAAAACAGTTAAGGGCGTTTTTTTGCTATCAGGAAATGACATAATAATACATAATTTCTAAGGAGGAATACACATGGATAATTCAGAAAAATTATCAAACAAGCAATATATTATTTTAGCATCACTACTATTCGGCATGTTCTTTGGTGCGGGTAACTTAATCTTTCCAATTCATCTAGGACAGATGGCAGGTCAAAATTGGGGACCTGCTGCAATTGGCTTCTTAATCTCTGCAATTTGTCTACCTCTGTTATCAATTTTGGCAATCAGTATGACTGAAAGCAATAGCATGTACGATTTAGCTCTTCCTGCTGGGAAGAAATTCTCACTCTTTTTCTTGATCTTGACCCATGCTTCGCTAGGTTTGCTAATTGCAACTCCGAGAACTGCCACAGTAACATTCGCAATTGGGATTCAACCATTCATCCCGAAAACTTGGGGGCACATGGGATTATTACTTTTCTCCTTACTTTTTTTCGGTACTGTTTGCATCCTTTCTTTTAACGAAGGAAAAATTACTCGCAATGTTGGTAAAATTCTTAATCCGCTTTTTGTCTTACTTTTGGCGATACTCTTCTTCATCGCATTCTTTTTGAAAGGCACTGATTTGCGAAGTGTCTCATTACTACCAGCTGCTGGAAAGGGAACCAGTTCCTTTATTAATGGTTTTCTTCAAGGATACAATACAATGGATGCACTTGCTGGGCTTGGTTTCGGGGTAACAATTGTTGCAGCGTTAAAGCTTTTTGGTCAACATCAAGAAAAAGCACGTTCACGTTCAGTTGCAAAAATTGGTATTCTGACCATGGGGTTCGAAGCTTTAATATACATTTTTCTAATTGTTTTAGGTGCTTCCAGCTTGGCATATACTAAAATGAGTGCTGATGGGGGTAGTGCTTTCACAACTATTATGGAGCATTATACAGGCCTAGCAGGTGCAGCAATTTTAGCAGCTTTGACTTTGCTGGCATGCTTAACAACAGCAATCGGACTAATCACTTCACTTTCGGAAGATTGGGGACGTCGCTTCCCTAGGATTGGTTATCATCGCTTTTTGCTTATGTCAACACTTATTTCCTTCTGCATTGCAAACTTCGGCTTGGAACAGATTATTCTTTATTCTTCACCAATCCTTAGTTTCTTATATCCATTAGCGATTGCATTAATTATTCTGGGAATATTAAAACCATTTATTGGTCGAAATTCATTTATTTACCGCTCAACTATTATTTTAACAATGATTCCTGCCATTCTTGATCTCATTCATAATCTCCCACCGATTTTTTCAAAATTACCATTTATTACAGATATTAATTCATGGGCAACAGCTAATATTCCACTTTTCGATATCGGATTAGATTTCTTGCCGTTTATGATTATTGGACTTTTGGGAAGCTGGACTAAAGAAATAGTCCAAGGAAGTCTTAAAGAAAGCAACAACTAAAATAATACTAGAGTAGTAGATTATTTTAGTTAGTCTGGTTGATATTTTACTTTAATGCTCAACAACACTTGTGAAAGCAATTTTGTAATTTCAATTTATAATATAGATTATGTTTTGGTAAAAGAACCGGTATGCACTAACCCAGTGAAAATTTTTAGAAACCAAAAATATGAAGTATTTAAATTCTAAAAATATTGACTTCGTTCTGAGATTAGTTCTGGTATTAATTGGTGAAAATCAGTTAATATCAGAATTTTTTGTTCTATAATGAAAATGAGATTTTGAATCCATACTTAAAAAAACTTTCTTTACTTTTTACGCACAAATATAATTTAAGATTGCGGATCCCTGAGAACGTGTTTAGAGGATAATATCTATGTTTATTTATTTTGAAGCTATTGGTA
>NZ_JBDNTS010000026.1:0-20981 GCF_047719775.1 Liquorilactobacillus sp. | reverse complement strand
ATTGAAATGTCAGTCGTAATTTTTATCATCGGGATTTTACTGTTATTGATAATGCCAAAAATTGGTGCACAAAAAAATAGTGCACGAAGAATTGGTGGCGAAGCATTTTCAGAAGTTGTTCAAACGCAAGCTGACTTATACAAAAGTGATACTGGTGACTCAGTAGTTTCGCTTGACCAATTATATGAAAAAAATTATTTAAACAAGAAACAATATGAAAAAGCAAAAGCTGAAAAAATTGTCATTGATTCTGATGAAGAAACAAAATAAAGAGGGCTTTACGTTAGTAGAAGTTATGGCAGTTCTAAGTATTTCAGTTTTCATGCTGTTAATTTCAATTCATCCTATTCAAAATAAGTATAACGAAATTGCTGAGGGAATTTTTTGGGAAAAGTTTGATGAGTCATGGATG
This sequence comes from Liquorilactobacillus sp., assembly GCF_047719775.1. Taxonomy (NCBI): domain Bacteria; kingdom Bacillati; phylum Bacillota; class Bacilli; order Lactobacillales; family Lactobacillaceae; genus Liquorilactobacillus; species Liquorilactobacillus sp. The sequence continues at coordinate 20,569 of NZ_JBDNTS010000026.1, read as the reverse complement.
AGATTAGTTACGATTGTTCCCAAAAGCGGACAAAAAGGAAATGTATACTTTTATAACGATAAAGCGATTTTTGTAATTAGTAATCAAGAAAAAAAGTATCTTTATTATCCGCAAGGATTGCATTTATACAAGTATCAAAATATTCAAATTTCAGCAAGTGGTCGAGTAAAAGCAGACACAGTTGTTTTTAATTCTGAGGTGACTAAGTTGAAATATATTATTACTTTCCAACTTGCATGGGGGGATTATCGTATTAAAAAAGAGAAGAACTAGCGGTTATTTGCTTGCAGAAGTTGTAATTGAGATGGTCTTATTTTGTGGTTTGATTAGCTTATTTTTTAATGAACAGCGTGTACTTATTGAACATGAAAAACAGCAAATAGGTGAGTTGAAAAAAATAGACAAAAATCTGAATATCAGTAAGAAGATGATGATTGTAGGGTATGATGAATTATCGATGACTGAAAGGCAAAAAATTGATAAATATAAGATTTACAGGTGAAATAATGAGAAGAAATAATTATGGATTTACATTGTTGGAATCGCTTTTAGCACTTCTGTTGACAATTATGATGTTAATAACATTTAGTTTCGCAGTGAGTACAAGCAACAAAATAAGTAAGGAAACAAATGAGCAAGCTTTTTTTAAATGGGAGCAGGCAATGGATGTACTATCATATGATTCAATGAGATTGAAATTTGTTAGTCAGAGTGGTAATGTCACAAAATTATATAATGAATCAACAAATAAGGAGTATCTTCTGTACTTAAAAGATGGCGTCCTCAAGCTGACAGGTGATGAAAGTGGATATCAGCCACTTTTGGATGATGTCAGCTTTTTCAATGCTTCATATGATCAAGAAGAATACATGTTGAAAATCAGAGTTAAGTTTCACGACAGGGAATATTATAAGGAATTGGTCTTGGCTATTAAAAAAGGAGACTGAAATTTTTGAAGAAATCAAGTGGCTATGTTATTTTATCGGCGCTAACTCTGCTTTTAATCATAGGATTGATTTTTAGTGCACAAATGTATTACTATTATGTGCGTTCATCAGCTTTAAAGAAAACAATTGATTTTAAAACAGCTGAAATTCTAGTTAATATAGCAAAAACTAATAATATAGCAAACAATGAAGTTATAGAATTTTATGATGGTACTGTAAAAAAAGATTCAAATAGTTTTAAAATAAATTTGAAATCTGGGGGGAAAATAACAATTATGTTTGATCAACAAGAGGAGTAAAGATAGTTTGTGGATTGAAATTATCTTTTTTTTTCGTTAAACTGGTATAGGTTATTATAAATGGAGTGAGAAAAATGAATTTAAAGAAAATAAGTAGTGCCTATAATTTATTTAATAAAGCGATAAATTTGTTAAAAGAAGATCTAGGTTCTTCATATATGGATGCTCTAGTTGAAACGGGAGACAATTTACTCGAAAAGGGAAAAATAATGGTTGAGGATGGTAAACCAACAGAAAAAAGCATTAAAGAACTGAAGCTTGTTTATGCAGAATTCTTAACCATCAGTCTTTCGTCAGAGGAAATGAGACAAGTTATTCAATTTGCATTAGTTAATGCAGGGAAGGTTGACAAGATTCAACCAAATCATCAAATGACACCCGATTCAATTGGATTGTTAATTGCATATTTGCTTGAACGGATACTAGGTTCAAGAGAAGAAATTAAGATTTTAGACATTGCAGTCGGCACAGGGAACTTATTGAGTACTTTAGCCAATCATTTGAAGCAAAGTAAAATAAAAAAGATTGAATTGTTTGGTGTTGATAATGATGATACAATGCTGGCAGTCGCTGGGACGAGTTTCAAGATGCAACAAATTGAGACTCAGCTATATCATCAGGATGCGATTGACAATTTGATAACACCGAAAGTTGATATTGTTTTAAGTGATTTGCCAATAGGATATTATCCAATTGACGAGCGTGTAGTTAATTTTGAAACCAAGTCGAAGAAAGGACATTCTTTTGTGCATCATTTATTGATTGAACAATCTATGCTGCAGTTGCTTCCAGGCGGATGGGGGATGTTTCTTGTACCTAAGAAGTTATTTGAGTCAGTTGAAGCAAAAAGCTTGCTTGAAGTAATTCAAAAGCAGGCACACTTTCAAGGAATATTGAATTTACCAGCTGATTTATTTGCGACACAAGATAGTGCGAAGTCGCTTTTGTTACTACAAAAACGAGGAAATGGAGCAAAACAGGCAAATCCGGTTCTTTTAGGCGGTTTTCCGGCTATCAAAGATAGAGAGGAATTTACAAAATTTTTACAACAAGTTGATAGCTGGATAAATAAAAATAAGTAAATGTATAAGATTGTTTATTTTAGGAGAAAGAGAATAGTATGAAAATATTAGCAGTAAATGCAGGTAGTTCAACCCTAAAGTGGAAATTGTTTAATATGCCTAGTGCAAAAGTAATTGCTCAAGGGCAGATTGAGCGGATAGGACTTGACAGTGCAGTAGAAACTACTGAATTTGCAGGAAAAAAAAAAATTGAACAAATTCAGTCTGATAATCATCAAGAGGCAGTTACTAGACTTCTTGAGTTGCTTAAAGAATATCAAATTGTCGAGCGACTTGATGAAATTAAGGGTGTTGGACATCGTTTTGTCAATGGAGGGACTGTTTTCAGTAAGTCTGTGGCCGTAAATGCTGAGGTTTTAGTCAAAATGGAGAAATTGAAAGTTTTAGCTCCTTTGCATAATCCTGCTAATATTATGGCAATCAGAGCATTTAAAAAAGTCCTCCCGGAGGCACTCAGTGTGGCGGTTTTTGATACCGGATTCCACCAAACGATGCCGGAAGAAAATGTCATATACAGCATTCCTTATGAATTTTATAAGAAATATCATGTACAGAAATTTGGAGCTCATGGGATAAGTTATCGGTTTGTGTTTAATAAGTTGTTAGAACTGACAAATAATGTAAACCAGAAAGCTAAAACAAATACTATTTTAATGCATTTAGGATCAGGTGCTTCGATTTGTGCGGTTAAGCATGGCAAGTCAATAGATACTAGTATGGGCTTCTCTCCCGTTTCAGGGATTACGATGCAAACTCGATCAGGCGATGTTGATCCATCTTTATTGATATACCTAGAGAATCAATTGGGAGTTAGTTCTACGAGAGTACTTGATATTCTAAATAAAGAATCGGGTATTTTAGGAATTTCCGGAATATCTTCAGATATGAGAGAGGTCTTCGCGCAAAAAGATACTAATCATCGTGCTGATCTGGCGGTTAAGGTATTTATCAATCGAATTGTTAAATATATTGGTTCTTATGCTGCAGAGTTGGGGAGAGTCGATTCACTTGTTTTTACAGGTGGAATTGGTGAAAATGTACCATTTATCCGCAGAATGATTTGCGAACAATTAGGTATTTTTGATATTAAACTTGATAATCAGTGTAACGAGGCTGCAATATCTGTGGAACAGAAGATAAGTAGTACTGATTCTGCAGTTGAGGTGTGGACGATTCCGACAAATGAAGAGTTAATGATTGCCGAAGATGTCTATGAACTGGAGAATAATTAAAAAGATCATAATGTATTATTAAAAAAACAATCTATGGGTAGATTGTTTTTTTAATGCAAAATAAGTTGTAAAATATGGAGTAGATATCAGAGACCGGAAAGAAAATATTTAAATAATTTGAGGGAGGCTGTTATGACTGAAAAGATTACAATTTTACACACAAATGATGTGCATTCACATTTAGAAAATTGGCCTAAAATTAGAAGATATTTAATAGAAAAAAGGAAAAATTTACAGCTTGAGGGTAATCATGTTTTAATTTTTGACTTAGGAGATGCAATGGATCGCGTACATCCCTTGACCGAAGCAACTAATGGAAAAGCAAATGTTGAACTCATGAACACGATTAATTATGATGCTGTTACAATCGGAAATAATGAAGGAATTGGTAATTCACATGAACAATTAGATAATTTATATCGAAATGCTAACTTCCCGGTTATCCTGGACAATATAAAAAATCAAGATAGTGGGTGTCTTCCTTCATGGGTAAAGACCAGTAAAATTTTTGAGACTTCATTTGGTACTAAAATTGGTGTTTTGGCGTGCACTGCACCGTTTCCAGCAACATATGAGATGAATAGGTGGTATGCAGAAAAAGTTGAAAGTGTCCTTCCAAAATTATTGGCAGATTTAAGGGACAAAGCTGATGTAATTATTTTGCTTTCACATCTTGGAATTGATGTTGACCGAGCACTGGCAAAAAGGTTTAAAGAAATTAATATCATTTTGGGAAGCCACACCCACCATCTTTTGGTCAATGGCGAGGTTGTGAATAAGACGCTAATTTGTGCGGCTGGCAAATGGGGACAATATGTTGGAAGAGTTGACTTGGAATGCAATAATAATGAATTGCTTAAAAGCAGTGCAAGTGTAACTGAGGTTGCAAAGTTACCAGAATTCAATGGTGATTTAAGAGAAATTAACAATTATCAGCAAAAGGGTGAAAAAATGCTGGATAGTAAAAAAGTTGCCTTGTTACCAAAAGATTATTTAGGAATTCAAAAAGAATGGTCTCCACTCATGCAGGCAAGTCTAAAAGCTGTCGAGGGTGCTACAGGAACAAAAATTGCAATCTTGAATGGTGGTCTTTTTTTAGGTGACTTACATCAAGGAATAATATCGAAAAAAGATCTACATCGGATTTTGCCTCATCCAATGCGGGTAATCAATGTTAGATTAAACGGCTATAATTTATGGCGTTTAATTAGGGAAATGGAAAAAAATCGAAATCATCTGCGAAATACAATTGTAAAGGGAAATGGTTTCAGAGGTAAAGTCTTTGGGGAAATAGTGTATGATGGAATAAAATATGATTCTCTATCAAAGAATGCTCTAATTCACGAAAGAATGATTGATCCAGGTGCAGATTATGAAATAGCAACGGTGGATAATTTTGTATATTGTCCTTTCTTCCCAACATTAGAAATTGCGGGTCATGTGGATTATTTGGGTGATCGTTTTCTGAGAGATATTGTTGGGGATTACTTTGGAGAAAAATTTCCTGTATAATAACTTTAGGATTGAGGAGCGTGAAGTATGAACAGTGAGAAGAAAGAACGTCGTGAAGCGCAGTTAGCGAAGAAAGCCGAAACCATTAAGGCATATGCTAGCGATGTTCAAATGGAAAGTGAGACACAATTATTAATTGATGGTCATCCTTATGCGATTGAAAAAAATTTTCGTGAGGGATTTGATGTTGAAAAACTTAAGGAACGATTTAGCCAAATACTTGCCAAATATGATTATATCTTAGGCGACTGGGGATATGATCAATTAAGGCTCCATGGCTTTTATGCAACAAATAGCAAAAAGGGTTTTCCTTCACAAAGCATAGATCATTTACAAGACTATCTTTTAGAATACTGTAATTTTGGTTGTGCATATTTTATATTGCATAATTTGGATGTTGCTAAACCTGCTAAGAATACTAAAAAGCGACAGAATCGAAATAACAAAAAGAAAAAGATTGATTCCGATTCAAGGGCAGTAAACAAAAAGCCAAAAGAAGCAGAGCGCAAAAAGAAACCATATATTTCTGAGAAAAAATTTGAAATGCATGAGCGGAAAAATAAAAAAGAAAACATTGCTGTGGCAACTATTAAGAGAAGCAATGTAAGAAAACGGCACTTTGTTATCAGACAAAAAAATGAGCAAAAAGATTCAAAGGTGTAAGAGGAGAGTAAATGATGAAAAGTTACAAGGGCTATCTTATTGATTTAGATGGAACAATCTATCGTGGAAAAGAACCAATTCCAGCAGCAAAAAGATTTATTGATAAGTTGCAAAAGAAGAGTATTCCTTTTTTATTTGTGACAAATAATAGTACGCAGACCCCAGAAAAAGTTGTTAAAAACTTGAGGATGAATTTCGACATTCATGTGGACATTAATAATGTGTATACTTCGGGTTTAGCAACTGCGGACTATGTTGCTGATCTAGACGAGCAAAAAAGGAGTGCATATGTAATTGGCGAAAGCGGATTAAAAAAGGCACTCTTTGATAGAGGATTTACATTTGAAGAAGAGCAACCAGATTACACAATTGTTGGGTTGGACTATGATGTTACCTATCATAAATTTGAATTGGCAACTCTTGCAATTAGGAATGGTTCTAGGTTCATTGGAACTAACGCTGATACTAATTTACCTAATGAAAGAGGACTTGTTCCTGGGGCAGGATCTGTTATTTCTTTGGTAGAATGTGCAACACAGCAAAAGGCTACATATATCGGCAAACCAGAACCTATTATTATGAAGAAAGCGTTGAAGAAAATTGGTCTATCTAGCAATGAGGTTATAATGGTTGGCGATAATTATATGACAGATATTTTAGCAGGAATCAGAAGTGAGATTGATACATTGCTTGTTTATACAGGTGTGTCAACACATGAGCTTATTAAGCAAAAAGAAATTAAGCCAACGTATGAAATCGAGTCGCTTGATGAATGGAAATTCTAAATGGTAAAAGACAGAGGAAGAAGTTTTATAGATGGTCTTATTCTTTTTTTGTTTATTTTATCCTTGAGCATTACAATCACAATTAATTTTACGCCACTTTACCATTTTTTTGTTCTTAAGGATAACCTTGGCAGTCTAGTTGGCTTGAACAGCTCGGAGCTAATGAAAGAATATTATCGGTTACTTTCTTTTTTGAACTATCCTTGGATTAACAAGTTAAATTTATCTTTACCGTCTTCGACTAATGGGATGCATCATTTCTTTGATGTCAAACATTTATTTCTTGTTAATTATTGTGTGTTGGTATTAACTAGTGTGCTTGCGTATTTGGTTATAAAAAAAATGAAGATTGAAAAAAGTCAATGGAAATTAATTGTTCCTGCGAAGGTTATGATGTTAGTTTTATTTGTTTTAGTCATGATAATGGCACTCAATTTTAATAAATTCTTTATTGGATTTCACGAAGTTTTATTTAGAAATAGCGACTGGCTTTTTGATCCAAAACTAGATCCGATAATTAATACGTTACCAGATACTTTCTTTATGGCATGTTTTGTCTTCTTTTTTTGTCTGATAGAGTTTTTTTTGTGGATTGGTGTTATCTATGGAAAGAAAAGCTTACGCTGATATAAAATTTCTTAGGAGAAATTGCTTAGTTTTTATTTTAAAATCGAAAGAATTATAATTAAAAAAATTCTTGACAAAGAAGACTGGTGAGATTAGAATTCACTGTAATGAATTAATACTTTTTAATTATTATATCTTTTGAAAAGAAGAGTAGCTATATTGAATTGAATACAGAGAACTTATGTTAGCTGAGAGTAAGTATCAATTAGGATAGTGAAGATGAACTTGGATATAGAAGTATTCGGTGAAAGCCGCGTACTCGGTAGGAACCGTTATTTTTCCGGATATCGTTTTTATAAGTATCGTTGAGACACGGTTTTAGTGTGAAAAAAGGGTGGTACCGCAATTGATTTTGCCCCTTGTTTGTTGATGACAATAGACAGGGGCTTTTTTTGTACAATAATATAATAAGATTGAGTGGTGGGCATAGAAAAAATAGATTGATGAATAGATGTGAAATGAGTTTTTCTTATAATTTAATATAAAAATTAGCAAAAGATGAGTAATTCCTTTGAAAAATTTACAGAGAGGCTATATTGATGAGAGTAGTCATTGAAGCAAACGAATGAAGATGGTCTGTTGAATCTAATTCCAGTGTGAGCCCTTTTGGGGTAAGCAGTGGACGGGAATGCCTGTTATAGCATCACAGTTATGAATAGCATCATTTTTATGACTTGGTAAGGATCTTCAAAGAAATTTGATTATTAAATAACGAGTGGTAACGCGAAAGAATCGCCTCGTAGTCGAAAATGACTATGGGGTGTTTTTTTTATAGAATCAAGGTTTATTTCAATAAAAAATAATAGGGAAAGTGTGGAGATATATAATGTCTGAATTTGATACAAAATTAGTTCATGGAAAAATACAAAATGATAATAATACTGGAGCAGTAAATGTTCCCATTTATAATTCGTCAACTTATATTTTTCCAAAGGTTGATGCTAAAATTCGTTGGGATTATGCACGTTCGGGGAATCCGACCCGAAGTTATTTAGAAGATCAAGTTGCAGAATTAGAAGGGGGATATCAGGGATTCGCATTTTCATCAGGGTTAGCAGCAATTCATTCAGTATTCTCAATTTTTTCACCAGGAGATCATATCATAATTGGAGATACTGTTTATGGTGGAACTTTTAGATTGATAAACCAAATATTCAAAAAATGGAACTTAGAGTTCACAGCAGTTAATACACAGGACGTAGCAATTGTAAGAAATGCTATTAAAGAAAACACCAAGGCTATTTATTTTGAAACGTTCTCCAATCCTTTACTGCGTGTGACGAGTGTCAAGGAGACTGCAAAGATTGCAAAAGAAAATAATTTATTAACGATTGTCGATAATACTTTTTTAACTCCATATCTGCAAAAGCCACTCAAATTAGGCGCAGATATAGTTATCCATTCTGCAACAAAATATTTAGGTGGACATTCTGATGTGATTGCCGGTGTTGTAGTTGCTAAAAATAAAGAATTAGCTGAACAAATCTATTTCAATCAAAATGGAATTGGTGCGGTTTTATCTCCAGAGTCTTCTAACCTAATTAGAAGAGGGGTTCAGACATTAGCAGTTAGAATGGACAGGCATCTTAGCAATACTACAAAAATTGTAGAGTTTTTACAAACTCGTGAAGAAATCAAACAGATATATTTTCCGGGTTTATCAGGAACAAAGGATTACGAAATTGCTAGTCAAGAGGTTAATGGCTACGGTGGACTTGTTTCTTTTGAGCTACAAGAAGGTCTTGATGCAATCAAATTTGTTGAAAGCCTAAAACTGATTCAGCTTGCGGTCAGCTTAGGGGCAGTTGAAAGCTTAATAGAATTACCATATAAAATGACTCATGCAGAACTTTCAAAAGAACAACAAGAAGAGATTGGAATAACCTCGCAGTTAGTTAGATTATCGGTTGGAATTGAATCACCAAATGATTTAATTACGGATATTCAACAAGGACTTGATTTATTACATTATCACCGTTGAAGTGCGATTTTACATGTGAGAAAGTGGGTTTTTTATGGGAAATAGTAAACAGGCAATTCTTAATAGAAAATATTGGAAGAGGTGGTCGCTCAACTGGAACGTACTCAGTATTTTAGCTGTTGTTGTTGCATTGGTCGAAAATCTGTTAGTTACTTCAAGTGAAAGTGTAGATAATGGACCCTATCGAATATTTCTGTTAGTTTTTATGTTTTATCTTTTGTTTGTATATTTAGTAGGCTCTTTTTTTAATCTAAGAGTGAAGTTTTATAGTGGACATTTTGCGCAGCTAAATCTTTCTTTGGGAATTTTACTATGTATTCAAGATTTATTGACAGAGAAGTTTGGAACTTTAGCTTTACCGTACTTTGTCAGTTTTGCGCAAATTTTAGAACAAATCAGATACGATGCAGTACTGTTGTTGGAATCAATGATATCGTCGCTGATTTTATGGCTTATTAGTTTTGTAATAGGGACATTGATTGGAGTTGTTCTAGGAATATTACTAGGAAGGTATCGCCAATTCAATTATTGGTCATTCCCTTATTTGAAAGTAATTGGCATAATTCCTGCAGCAGCTTGGATGCCATTGACTATGGTAGTATTTCCAAATAGTTTTTTAGCAGAAGTTTTTTTAATTGTCTTATCAGTTTGGTTTCCTGTAGCTTTTATGACTATTGGAGGCGTACAAAGTATTTTGCCGACATATTTTGAAGCAGCATATACCCTTGGATTCAATGAACACAAAATTATTCAGAAGGTTGTAATTCCAGGTGCACTGCCCAACATTTTTACTGGTATTTTTACGTCTCTAGGATTGTCTTTTACGATGCTAGTAATCTCGGAAATGATTGGGGCAAAAGTTGGATTAGGATGGTACATCAACTGGGCAAAGAGTACCGGAAATTACAGTCAATTGTATGCTGCAATCGTAATCATGGCACTACTTTTTTCAATTATCTTTGCACTGATTAACAAAATTCAAGAGAAAGCACTTCGTTGGCGGAGAACGGCAAGTTAGGGGGACGGTTATGGCTTTTCTAAAAGTAAAGAATGTTACTCGAGAGATTTTTAATAATAACGGTCAGTATTTGAAAATTATTGATGATATTAATTTTTCTGTTGTAGATGGAGAATTCTTATCATTAATCGGTCCTTCAGGTTGTGGCAAGACAACCTTGTTACGCGTTATTTCTGGACTTGATAATCCTGAAAAAGGTGAAGTGACACTCGCAGGAGAAAAAATTGTTAAACCATCAGTTTCAAGAGGATATGTCTTTCAGCATGGAAGCTTGTATCCATGGGAAACGATTAGGCAAAATATAAGTTCTGGGATACAGGTTGTGCAGGGTAAGAACTTTAATCAGAAGTTGGTGGATTACTTCATAGAAGTTATGGGGTTACAAGGATTTGAAGATGCATATCCAAATCAAGTGTCAGGTGGGATGGCACAAAGGGCTGCACTGGCAAGATCATTAGTTTTAAATCCACAGCTGTTGCTCTTGGATGAACCAATGGGGGCACTGGATGCATTTACGCGAGTCGATGTCCAAAATATTATTTACAAAATTTGGCAGGAAAAGAAAACAACGATGATTTTAGTCACACACGATATTGATGAGGCTATTTATTTAAGTCAAAGGATTTTAGTGATGACTCCACATCCGGGTCGAGTCAAAGAAATCGTTAAGAATGATTTACCATTTCCGCGAAAACGCGATAGTTCTGAATTCTTGGATACAAGAAAAAAGCTACAACAAATACTAAATTTTAAATAAGGTGAGGAGATAATCGGATGAGTAATCAAAAAGGATTTATGGGGAATGCATTAAAGTTCGCAGCAATATTTCTAGCAACAATTGGGATTTTTTTTGTTTTCAATAATCATTTAATTTATGCTAGCTCAGGCTATAAATACGGTTCAATAACTATCCCAGCAAAGAACGGAACGATTTGCGGGGCTCCCAATTATATTGCATATGAAAAAGGATTTTTCAAAAAAAATGGGCTTAAAGCGGATTTAGTTGCTAAACCAACAAACATTGGAGATCTTGAAGCTGGGTTCTCAAGTGGTAAATATGATGCTCTAAATGGTGATTTTCAGTATTTGCCAGCTATTCAAAATGGAGCACAAATTCTTGCTGCTGGTGGATTACACCAGGGATGTATCGAAGTCTTGGTTCCTAAGAATTCGAGCATACATAGTGTCAAGGATTTAAAAGGCAAGACAATTGGTACACCTGGCGAAGGTTCTACTGGTCAATATGTTGCAACAATCGCTTTGCAGCATGCGGGGATTGATGTTAAAAGTGGGGTGACTTGGAAAACCTTTGATTATGATTTGTTAACTAAGGCAGCGGAAAAAGGCGAAGTGGATGCAATCGCCACCGTGGATCCTTATGCTTATCAAGCACAAAAACAAAATCATTTCAGGGTAATTGTTAATAATAATAACAGTTCTAACAGTACTAAAATGGCAAAGATGGGTATGAAGAAGAGTGGTTCTTGTTGCTATTTGTATTTGCCACAAAAACTGGTTAAGGAAAATCCAGCAAAAGCCGCAGCAATTGTGAAATCATATAAAGAAGCGGCAGCATGGATTGATAAACATCCTTCAGAAACTGCCAGCATTCTTCTAGACAAAAAATATGTAGCAGAGACAAAATTTGTTAACCATAAAAATGTTACGAGTTTGATTAAGAGCTATCATTTCTCATTGAAGGGTAAAGCTGGTAAAGCAGACTTGAAGTATTACGCAGAACAATTGAAAAAGGCTGGATTTTTAAAGAGTAATACCAATGTGAACAAATTGATAAAGAATGCATACTATAAAAATTAAAGATAGATATGAATGAATTTAAAAAGGGTAAAAATTACTAGTTCTTATCAGTATTTATGTGACAAGTTAGCTGATTTTGAAGAATAACTTTCGGAATATGCCGGGATGAATTAAAACGCTAAAAGTCGGTAAAAGCAGTTAGATTACTTTACCAATCGAAAAAAGGAAAATGAAATGCTTAAGAAAAATAAACAAAAATGAATTGCAGGTAATGCTGTAATATTGCAACAGCTAAGAAAAATTTGTAAGAAACTAATGTTTGAGTTTGATAAAGGAGCTGAGTTTAATGAGTAATGAATTCGATACAAAAAAGATTCATAGTGGATATGAACCGAAGAATTTTGATTATTCCGCAACTGTTCCGATTTTTCAAAGTGTTGCTTTTGACTTAGGGAACACTGGACGTGCAGATCAAATAGTTCGCGGCGAATTACCAGGAGCTTTTATGTATTCAAGAGTAGCCAATCCAACTGTTGATATCTTTGAAAAAAGAATTAATGCTCTTGATGGCGGTGTAGGGGCAGTTGCGGTCGCTTCTGGTATGGCAGCTATCACCTACGCGATTTTAAATGTCGCCGAAGGAGGAGGAAGAATTATTGCTCCGTTAGATATCTATGGAGCTTCATTGGATGAGTTTAGGACGCTTTTACCTAAGTATAATATTAATTTTGATTTTGTTGAAAATATTAATGATTTCGATAAGATTCAAGAACTTATAAGGCCTGATACGAAGGCTATCTATGTTGAGAGTGTTTCTAATCCGATTACAAATATTGCTGATATATCACAGCTAGCTAAATTAGCACATAAAAATAAAATTCCATTGATTGTTGATAATACTTTTCCTACTCCTTATCTGTTCAATCCGATTAAGTTTGGAGCTGATATTATTGTCTATTCTTCAACTAAAGGTATTAGCGGGCATGGTAATGTTGTGTCTGGAATAATTGTGGATGGAGGGAAGTTCGAATGGACTAAGGAGAAATTTCCCCAATTTTTTGAACCTGAATTAACCTTAGATAAAGAGGGAAGAGAAGATAATAGTTTTGTAGGAGTATTTGGCAAAAGGGCTTTTAGTGCACATCTGCGGACAAAATATTTGAGACTGATGGGAGCGGTATTAAATCCTTTTGCAGCTTATCTTGGATTGCTAGGGCTTGAAACATTGTCAGAAAGAGTTAACAAAGAAGTTTTGACTGCCTTAAAGATTGCTCGATATTTAGAAAAAAATGAACACATCGAAAAAATTTTTCATAGTGGACTCTTAAATACACCGCAAAGAGACTTGGTTGAGAAATATTATCCCAATGGAATAGGAACCGTATTCTCATTTAAATTAAGGGGAACGGTGGAAAATATCAAAAAATTATTAAATAGTGTTAAGCTTTTTACTTACTTACCCAATGTTGGTGACAACCGCTCACTCATTGTTAATCCGAGTGGAACAACTCATCGTGAGGTACCCGAAGATGAAAGAAAAAGGCAAAATATTTCAGATAACCTTATTAGGCTTTCTATTGGGTTAGAAGATGCGTCTGATTTAATTCGAGATTTAGAACAAGCGATTAAACAAGCTTTTAAGGAGTGAGAGTAAATTGACTAAAAAAAAGATTGTAATTGATTTAAAAGAAATAATCGAGTTGCGTCATTATTTTCATCAACATCCTGAGTTGTCCAATAATGAATTCAATACTACAAAGAAGATTAAAGCAGTTTTGACTGCTTGGAAAGTTTCAATTTTACCAACTGGTTTAGATACTGGTATTTTGGCAGAAATCAAGGGCAAACAAACGGGTTCAATTATTGCTTTGAGGGCAGATATTGATGCTTTGCCTGTTCAAGAAGAAACAAGCCTAGCTTTTAAATCACTCAATTCAGGAATAATGCACGCTTGTGGTCATGATTTGCATTTAACTAGTCTACTAGGAGCAATAAAGTACTTTAAAGATAATCGAGATCAGATTAAGGGGACAATCAGATTTTTGTTTCAACCAGCTGAAGAAGCTGGCGGCGGAGCAGAACAAGTTATTAAAAAAAATGTGCTTAAAGATGTGAAAGCTATTCTAGGTTTTCATAATAATCCTAATTTACCAGTTGGTACCATTGCAGTGCAATCGGGTCCGATGATGGCAGGCTGCTATAAATTCGAGATTACAATAAAGGGTCAAGGATCACACGGAGCAAAGCCAGAAAAGGGGCATGATCCAATAATTGCCGTAACTGAAATAGTTGGTGCTTTGCAGACAATTGTAAGTAGAAATATTAATCCGCAAGATGCAGTAGTTGTAAGCGTCACTAATATTAACGCAGGAAATGTTTGGAATGTTATCCCTAGTGAGGCTTATCTTCAAGGAACCGTGCGCCTTTTTGACGAAAAAAATGCCAAATTGGTGAGACAGAGACTTTTTGAACTAACAGAAGGAATTGCTAAAGCATTTGGACAGTCGGTTGAAATAGGTTGGAGCGAACGAGCACTTCCAATAAATAACGATTCAAATTTGACACAGGCAGTAATCAATAATTTATCAAGTACAGTTCATAAGCCTCTTCTTTCAATGGCAGGAGAAGATTTTGCTACCTATCAAAAAAAAATTCCTGGTGTCTTCGCTTTTGTTGGTTCTAACGGTGCACTAGATGCGGCAGACTGGCATGAACCAAATTTTGTTGGCCTCGATGAAACTTTGACAACGGGGGTTGATTATTTTATTGAAGGTGCAAAAGGATTGTTAGCATATCTGAATGAGGAGATGAAATAAAGTTGAAAGATGAACTCATTTCTTTACTGAATAAGAATTTATTGGAAGTTGAACCATCATTAATTAGAAAGTTTGATGAGGAAATTAGTGAGATACCTAATATAGTAAAACTAACATTGGGTGAACCTTATTTTAACACTCCCGACCATATCAAAATAGCAGGAATAAAAGCAATTATTGACAATCAGACACACTATGCTCCTAATCGTGGAATAGCTGAACTTAGAGGAGCGATAAGTAATTATTTAAAGCGTCATTACGCAGTATCATATGATCCGCAGGAACAAATTATAGTCACTAATGGTGCCAGTGAAGCAATCAGCACGGTCATGAACTCTTTTTTGGGACAAGGTGATGTAGTTTTGTGTCCTTCACCAGCCTTTGGACTGTATCGGAATTTAGCAAAAATAAACGGAGCTAAGTATATAGAAATTGATACGGAAAACGATAAATATAAATTAACTCCAGAAAAGTTAAAGGAATACTTAAATAAATATCAAACATCCGTTAAGATGCTAATTTTCAACTATCCCAACAATCCAACAGGAGTTAGTTATTCTGAAATTGAAATAAAAAAACTTGCAGAGGTCTTGAGAGAATACTCGGTAGTTGTTTTGAGTGACGAAATTTACAGTGAACTTATTTATAAGGAAAAACATGTATCAATTGCATCTTATTTACCAGAAAAGACACTGCTAGTTAATGGAGTATCTAAGTCGTATGCCATGACTGGCTGGCGTGTGGGATATCTATGCGGACCAAAGAAACTAATTAGAAATTTGGCAAAACTTCATCAGGCTAATGTTGCGACGATTGGAACTATAAATATGATTGCTGCTGCAGAAGGATTAATTAATGGTGACGAAGATATAAAAAAGATGCGTGCAGAATATGAAAAAAAGAGAGACTTTGTTTGCAAACGGCTAAGGGACATTGGTTATTCTTTTATACCGGCTGATGGAGCATTCTACATCTATGTCAAATTACCACATGATTTTCAGGGCTCTAGCATTGATTATGCAAGAATACTTGCTCAAAGGGCACATGTCGCGGTTATTCCTGGAGCAGCATTTGCAATCCAAGATCAAAAATATTTTCGTATTAGTTACGCTGTCTCAGATGATAAATTGGCTAGTGCGCTGAAACGTTTAGAAAAATTTGTAAAGGGCAGGCGAAGATAAATTGATAAAAATAATTGCTTATCATGTTCGACAAGATGAAGAACCATTTATTGCACAATGGAGCAAGAAAAATGAAATTGAGGTTAAAAGTGTTCCATTCGAACTTCACCCTGATACTGTGGAATATGCAAAAGGGTATGATGGAATTATTTTTAAACAACGTAGTAAATTAGATGAAGATGGTTTGATTTATCAAGTCTTAAAGAGTTATGGAATTCGTCAGTTATCTTGTCGTTCGGCGGGGATAGATACAGTTAATCTTAGTGCGGCTAAATTAAATGGTATCAAAGTGACGAATGTTCCTTCATATTCTCCGCATGCGGTTGCAGAATTAGTTTTGATGCAGGCAATGCAACTGATTAGACATTATCCAGAATTCAAAGCACGCTTGGATAATAACGATTATGTTGTTGATGGATTGCGTTCACGTGAACTTTCGGAATATGTCATTGGGATTATCGGAGTTGGCAGAATTGGGAGAACAGTTGCTCAGATATTTCACAGTTTAGGGGCAAAGGTTCTTGGGAATGATTTGGTAAGAAATCCAGAGTTAGAGCAAGCTGGAACTTTGAAGTATGTTGAAAAAGATGAGATTTATCGAAAAGCAGATATTGTGACCTCACATGTTTATTTGAGTGAGCAAAATATTCACTTAATCGGTCAAAATGCTTTTTCTAAGATGAAATCAACCGCTTTTTTAATAAATGATTCTCGAGGATCGATTGTGAACACTGCTGATTTGTTAGTTGCTTTGGAGAAAAAACAGATTGCTGGAGCAGCATTAGATGTAGTTGAAGAAGAAACTAAGATTTTTAATTTGAAATTTGATAGGCAAACTCCAGTGGTCAATTACAATCTGCTTAAAGAATTGCCGAATGTGATTTTGACACCACATATTGCTTTTTACACAGACATTGCAGTTGAACGAATGGTAAAACAAGCTCTAGATGATGCATTAAACATTATTCAAGGAAAGCACAGTGTGCATGAAATAAGTTTCAAGGGAGAATAAAGATGGTTAAATTCAGAAGAATGACGATTAATGATTATGAACAGGCATATACTTTATGGGAGAGAACACCAGGAATGAATCTTCAATCCTTGGACAATACACGAGCTGGAATTATGCGTGTAATTGACTGCAATTCTAACCTGTGTTTTGTTGCTGAAGACCAAGAAATAGTAATTGCAACAATCTTAGGAGCAACTGATGGTAGAAAGGGTTATTTTTACCACGTTGCAGTTGCTAAAAATTTTCAACATCAGCAGATTGGAAAAAAATTGATTTCAAAGGTTCTAGAAGAATTTAAGTTGGAAAATATTGAAAAAGTTGGTTTGTTCACGGTTATGGATAATAGTGAAGGACAGAAATTCTGGGAGCATCTAGGATTTAAGGAGCGGCCTGATATAAAATATTTGGATTTAGATTTGTAATTACATTGGAATATTTTTTGTCAAACCAGAAGTTTACTTTTAGCTGAAGAAAAGGGAATATGGTGTTGGAAAAGGTTGAATACTAAGTTAGACAGAGAGTTTTGACTTATGAAACACATTTATACATTTATGCACAATAAAGAGGTGAGACTAGATCAAAATTTAACTTTTGACACAGTCCCACCTCTGTATAGTAATGTTTATTTATAAAACTCAAAATGATTCTTGATCAGTGTCTTTTTTTGAGAGCGCCTATTATTGCTGGAATTAATGAAACAGCAATGATTCCAATGACCACCAGTGAAAAGTGCTCTTTTACAAATGGAATATTTCCAAAGAAATAGCCGGAACCACAGCATAAGGTCATCCATGCTGTTGCACCAATTATATTATAGCGGAAGAATTTGCTATAGGGCATGTGACTGCTGCCAGCAACAAAAGGAGACATTGTTCTGATAATTGGCATGAAGCGAGCCAACGAAATTGCAACGCCACCATGTTTTTCAAAAAAAGCACGAGTATGCTCGAGATTTTCTTCTTTTATGAATTTCCCTAAGAAGGAATTCTTGTGTATAGAATCGCCTATTTTGTGACCAATAAAGAAATTAAGAGAATCCCCAAGAATAGGTGCAATCCAGAATAACAGGACAAATATCCAAATATTTAAATGATAAGTAGAATTTGCTGCGAGTGCACATGCAGCAAAGAGCAAGGAATCACCAGGTAAAAATGGCATTATTACAGCACCAGTCTCTACAAAAATGATTGTGAATAAAATGAGGTATGTCCAATCTCCAAATGTATTGACAATTGTTATTAGATGGGTATCAATATGTAAAATAAAATCAATTAAAAAGTTCATCTGTTGCTCCTTGTTTTGTTAGTTTAATTCTGGAAAATTTTTAATGAGTTGTGTGCTGTGAGCAGCTTGCCGGATATCGGGATGAATGTACCTCATTGCACTATTAATGGCAATAGGAGCTTCACCAAAGCCCGTTGCAATCAGATTAACTCGGCCAGAGTAGTTGATTATATCGCCAATAGCAAAAATTCCTGGAATAGATGTTTCCATGTCGGTTTTTACTGTAATTAAATTATGTTCGGTTTCAAGCTGCCATGATTTAAGTGTTTTGTTGTTAGATACAAAGCCATAGTTTACTAGAAGAAAGTCAGCTAAAATTTCTTTTGTTTCCGCAGTTTTTACTTTTTTAAGAGTAATTCTTATTTTATCATCATCAGAATCTAAATTACTGATAAGATAAGGCGTTTCAAAAATTGTTTTTGTTTTTTTCAGTTGTTCAATACTGCTTTCTAAAGCTCTGAACTTATCTCTTCTATGGATTATGCTAACAGATTTAGCAATCTTCCGCATTTCAAGTGCCCAATCAACAGCCGAGTCGCCACCTCCAGCAATTGCAACATCTTTATCACGAAATTCCTGAGGATTTTTTACGAAATAGCGAAGCTGCTTATTTTCAAATCTCTCTGCATTTTCAATAGCAAGTCTTCGTGGTTGAAAAGCACCAACACCTGTTGCAATAATAATAGTACGTGAATAAGTTTTCTTTTTTGTAGTTGTAATTGCAAAACCCAAATCAGTTTTAGCAATAGTTTGAACGGTTTCGTTTAAAAAAATATCAGGTTTAAATTGGTCATTTTGGATTAAAAGATTATTAATAAGCTGGGTGCCCTTAATGGAATTGAATCCTGGAATGTCGTATAAGTTTTTCGCTGGAAATAGTGTGCTGACTTGACCACCAAGTTGATCCAAACTTTCAATTAACTGTGTTTTGGCTTGGCGCATGCGAGCATATGTTGCTGCAAAAATACCGATAGGACCACCGCCAATGATGGTGATGTCATAGTAATTTTCGTTTTTCATTGTAATGCTCCTTTCAATTATGTACACTTAGATACATTAGCATAATTAGTTTGTAAAATAAATTAAATTGGAAAAATGTTTACTATTTCGATAGAATAAACTATATAAAAAAGGAGGAATTAGAAATGTTTCCACAATTAGAAGAAAATCAGACAAATCCCAAGGTGACATTACAGACGAACCTTGGTGAAATCGTAATTGAACTTTTTCCAGAGAAAGCTCCCAAAACGGTGGATAATTTTCTCAAGCTTGCGCAAGAAGGTTACTATGAAGGTGTTATTTTTCACCGAGTAATAAAAGACTTTATGATTCAAGGTGGAGATCCCACAGGTACAGGTATGGGCGGGCAAAGCATTTGGAATCAGGCTTTTGAAGATGAATTTTCAAACGAACTTTTTAATTTAAGAGGAGCGTTATCAATGGCAAATGCTGGGCCAAATACTAACGGAAGCCAGTTTTTCATTGTTCAAAATAAGAATTTTCCTAGTCAGATGATTGAACAGATGCAACAAGCAGGGTATCCTACTGAAATTGTCGAAGAGTATCAAAAAGGTGGTACGCCATGGTTGGATCATCACCATACTGTTTTTGGACAGGTTCGTTCTGGACTAGATGTTGTTGATGCAATTGCTGAGGTTGAGAGTGTACAGGATAAACCAGTTGATGACGTAATAATCAATAAAGTTATTACTGAATAGTTTTTGGTAAGAGGCGACAGCAATGAAATATAAAATTGGATCAATTGTTGAGGGAAAGATAACAGGGATACAGGCGTACGGAGCTTTTGTTGCGCTTGATACTCATACGCAGGGTTTAATACACATTTCAGAATGTCATCCAGGTTTTGTCTCGGATATCCATCATTATCTAAAAATTGCGCAAACTGTTAGGGTAATGATTATTGACATTGATGAGTATACTGGAAAAATAAGTTTATCAATAAGATGTATAAAAGAACCATCTATCAATGTGACTGAAGAACATATTAGATGTGTACACAAACATTATTGGACAAATTATAAAGTCAATGACGGTTTTGAACCAATAAAAATGCGATTAAATAGTTGGACTAATGATGCATTACACGATATAGAGAGTTAATTGAAAAAATTCTAAAATAATACTTGACTGTGAATGAATAAATTGATATTATATTTCTTGTTGGTCATCAGTAATTGTTGTAAGGTTAGAAAAAATTACTGTTTTCCAAAATGAATATTGTTGGATATTTATTCTTTTTTTGTTTTTTATAAACAAAAAAAGTTGACAAGCATCTAACAATCAAGTATCATTAAATAGTTGCGTTGAGCAATTATGTAGACCTTTGAAAACTGAACAAAGTTTCGACAAAT
>NZ_JBDNTS010000025.1:0-21332 GCF_047719775.1 Liquorilactobacillus sp. | reverse complement strand
TTCAAATAATTAAAATTTTTATCCATTACCAGAGAAGTTAATTTTATATAACGCTTATTGATACAATTGAATGTGCAAATACTTGGACTTATGGCTACAATAAATGTTTATAGGTTTATAGCAGTTTTTCACTTGTATAATTATGTAGTTTGAGGTTACACGTACAGGGTTCTTGGTATATTTGATGGTAATATTTTATTTAACAAATTATAGATTAATGGGGAAGGAAATATGATATATGTCTGAACGTAAAAAAAAAATATCAGGTCATAGGCATCACCATCAGAGTAAAAAAAGAAAAATTTGGAGCATTGTAATTGCTTTACTTATTGTATTTTTTGTAATTGATGGTTTAATAATTGCCAAGGTGTATAACGATACCAGGAGTGCCGTTGATACTACATATCATAAGGTTAAAAACAAAAGTGAGCGAGATGCTACAAGAACTATCAGTAATGGTAAGCCATTTTCCATCTTACTTTTGGGGACCGATACAGGAGACTATGGACGTACATATAAGGGACGGACTGATACGATGATGGTCGCGGTGGTGAATCCAAATACGAAGAAGACGGCTTTGGTAAGTATTCCACGTGATACAGAAGTTGCTATTCCCGGTCATGGTTTTGAGAACAAGATTAACTCTGCCTATACATATGGTGGAACCAGTATGGCAATGAATATCGTGCAGAGTTATCTGGATGTTCCCATTGATCATTATATTGAGATGAACATGGGAGGATTGGTGCAGTTATCTTCGGCACTTGGTTCGATTAAGGTAAATAATGATTTAGATTTTACAAGCAGAGGATATCATTTTGATAAAGGAACAATTACTATTAACAAGAATAATATTCTGGCGTATACACGAATGAGATATCAAGATTCTCGCGGTGATTATGGACGGCAATTGCGCCAGCGACTGGTGTTAGAAGGACTTGTTAAAAAAATTGCGACTGTTCAAGGTATCACTAACTATCAGAATATTTTATCAGCCCTTTCCAGCAACATGAAGACCGACATCACATTCAATGAGATGAAGACGATTGCGACCAAGTACCGTTCTGCTGATAAAGTTAAGCAGATTCAGCTTCAAGGATATGGTAAGATGATTGATGGAATCTCATTTCAAGTCGTTCCACAAAAGAACGTTGACGCTGTAACGACCGAATTAAGAAGTGCATTGGAACTGACTAAATAAACAGTATAGGAGTAGATTGATGAGTGAAGAAGTAAATAATGAGACTGTGATTGACCTCCGCCAATTGTTCGTCTTGCTCAAGAAGAATTATCTGCGGATTATTTTATGGGGGATACTTGGTGCGATAGTAGCTGTGATTGTCTCCTTCGTATTTATGACCCCGAAATATAGCGCGTCGATTGATTTGTTAGTTAATCAAAAAGCGGATAACGAGAGTTTGCAATATAATGTACAGCAAGCAGATCTGCAGGCAATCAATACTTATAAGGATGTTATCCAAAAGCCAGTTATCTTAGCTCCTGTCGTGAAGGAATTGCGCCAAAAGGATAATTATTCGGGATCAGTTGAGTCACTTGAGAAGGTAGTAACGATTTCTAATGAAACAAATTCGCAAGTGGTGACTGTCACCGTTACTGATACGAATGCATATACTGCTGCGGATCTCGCTAATACAATCGGCAAGGTCTTCAGTCAGAAGATTAAGAAGATGATGAAGGTTGATAATGTGACAGTTGTTACTAAGGCAACTGCTAATACAACACCTGTGTCTCCCAACAAGAAGCTTAACTTATTAATTGGAATCGTTGTTGGTTTGCTGATTGGGATTGCAATCGTTGTTATCAAGGACTTGTTGGATACAACTGTTCGTGATGAGAAGTTCTTGGTTGAAGAACTTGGGCTTACGAGCTTGGGTGCAATTAGTCATATTCAGAGTAAGAAGTATCGTCGAGTCGTTAATGTCGTGATTGGTGGCAATGTAGATGGTGAAAAACTTTCACGACGCAGAGTATAGGAAGGAGGTCAAAAATAATGTTTGGATTTAAAAATAAAAAGAAGAAAAAGCAAGAATTGTCGATGGATTCAATGCAGAATGGTGTTGAGATGATTTCTGCTGCTGATCCAAGTTCAGTGATTGCTGAACAGTTCAAGACAGTCCGCACTAATATTCAGTTCTCTAATGCTGATCATCAGTATCGCAATATCCTTTTGACCTCCTCGATGGCTTCAGAAGGTAAGTCGACGATTGCTGCGAATCTAGCAGTTACATTTGCAAGTCAGGGCTTAAAGACTCTCTTGGTTGATGCCGACATGCGTAGACCAACTATTAACGCAACTTTTAGCATCGCCAATCCTAAGGGACTGACTAACTATCTGACAGACCGTGACTTCGATGTCAATCAGGCAATCTACGAGACTTCAATCGAGAATCTCTTCGTTATGCCAAGTGGGCCGGTACCGCCTAATCCGGCTGAATTATTGAACTCAAAGCGGATGGATCTCCTAATCAAGGCGCTCTCGGAACAACTCGACTTGGTTATCTATGATGCTCCACTGTTATTATCAGTAACAGATGCGCAGGTACTCTCAACCAAGGTCGAGGGTACAATCCTTGTGACACGCCAGAACACTACTGAGAAGGAAGCCGTGAAGCATGCTGTCGACTTATTGAAACATGTAAATGCTAATGTCATTGGTTCAATCTACAATGATGTTCATGAAGAAGGCGGGAGTGGATACTATGGCTATTATGGAGACGGATACTACGGCAAGTCTGACAAAGAGTAATAAAATTATTGACCTGCATTGTCATTTAATCCCTGGGATTGATGATGGCTCTCCTGATCTGGAACATTCACTAGAACTTGCACATCAAGCCGTTGCTGAGGGAATAACACATATCTTGGCAACTCCGCATCATTTGGATGGAGATTATGTTAATCATCGAGATGATGTAATTAAGCACGTTACTGATTTTCAGCATGAACTAGACCATCACGGAATACCGCTTGTTATTTTTCCTGGACAGGAAGTTCATATTAATGGAGACTTGACTGAAAAGTACGATGATTTACTTGGAATTGATGAAGATAAGAAGTACATGCTGATTGAATTTCCTCATGGCGCTGTTCCCGAATATGCTAAGCGTTTATTCTTTGAATTACGCAAGCTGGGAACAACTCCTGTGATCGTTCATCCAGAACGCAATCATGAGATTCAAGGCAATTTGAATCTTTTATATGATTTTATTGCTGATGGGGCGTTATCACAACTGACGGCAACCAGTTATATCGGTGGTTTTGGTGAGAAGGTTCAGCATATCTCTGAACAGCTCGTTGAACATAACCTTGTGCAGATTTTTGCATCTGATGTCCATGCACTGAAAGGTCGAAGCTTTGCATTACAAGAAGCTTTCTTGAAGTTACGTAATCAACTTGGACAGTCTAAGGTAGATGAATTTGAAGGAAATGCTGAGAATCTGCTCAATAGATTGCCAGTTTTTGCGAGAGACTACTCGCAATTTAAAGATAAACGGAAAAAATTTTGGCTTTTTTAGAAAAAGTATAGTATAAGTGGAGTAAGTATTTGTTTCTTAGATGAAATGGATGCTTATTTTTTCAATATAAATTTAATTGGCTAATCAATGTGAATGCTCATATAAATTAAAAAAAGTTTGCTTTGTTGAAGATAATATATCACTAAATTTGCAAATTAAATATTTAGAAAAGATTTCTTTTGTTTAGTAGTTTTAGGTATTAAAATATGATAGTATTAGTGGCAGTAAGTTGCAAGTCATTATATTATTTATTATGAGCTGATTCTGATACTATCCAAAATCTTAATTAAATGAGGAAACATGCTTGTTCGTATTAATATAGAAAGGCTGTTTCAAGATTAGTTTTTGAGATTCGGTATATTTTGAATCAGCCTTTTCCTACGTTTAGTCAAAGTTTACCTTTTCAATGTTGGTATTTTATTTTTAAATAAATTGCAAAAATGGTGCATTGGTTTCAAGGAAATGTTTTCGGAATAAAATTTATAATGGTTAGGCATAAAGGGAAGAGAAGATAAAGTTTGAGTTTTTGTTGTGTAGTAGATAAAATGAAAGTTAACTTAATGGGGTGTTAGCTTTTTAACTGCATAATACTTTTAAGGATTTTTTTGGGTGGTTGAATATAAAATGCTAGAGATATTTATTTTGGGTTTCATCGCTCCGCTAATTACAATCTGTTTTTTATTCTGCAAGTACTATTTCTTTAGAATATATGTCGTTTCCCTAGAGCATCAACTCTGGGCTGACATTATCTTCTATTTTTTCTTAGGTACTTTCTATTTTGTAGTGGAAAGTCTTACCTATTTCTATTTTGAGATTATATGTTTCCAATATGTGGTTGGAATTACCGCCTTTTTTCTTGATGGTAGAATTAGAGGATACCTTGCTTTTGCATTGATGCCGCCAGTCCTAATGCTTGTAGAACTAGTGAATGGAATATATTCTCCGGCGACGATTCAGTATGTCTTCGTACTGATGGTTGCTTCCATTATTTTTTGTGAACTGATTAACTTTTTGGTTGATATTGACCTATTTTCGAAATACGCTACTTCGCTGGTTATAGCCAATATTGTGTCACCGGTCTTGATAGGTGCGCAGTGGCGAAGTTCTCTTGGAACAAGTATGTCAGATGTTTATGTACCAATTTTAATTGGGTCAGTCATTATTTTGAGCTTTGTCTATGGTTATTCGGCAGCATTACAACGCAAAGAAGTTCAAATACTAGAGCTCAGATATGAAGCAACGTATGATGGATTAACCAATTTGCTGAATTATGATTCTTTTGCTGATTATCTGACTGGTGATAAGAAGGAAAAGCCACGACATCATGTTGTAGTTATGCTAGACATTGATAATTTTAAACAAATTAACGATACCTATGGACATTTAGAAGGAAATAATGTTATCAAGTTCTTCTCAACCAGCTTAAAGATTTTTTTCAATAGAAATTGCCCAAAAAATGTTGAGGTATACCGCTTTGGTGGAGAGGAATTCTGTATCTTATTTAAAAATCGGGATATTGAAGAATGTTTTGCACTGATGTTGCGTTTCCAAGAAGAACTTACTGCAAAGGACTTCTTGACAGATAATAAACAAATAGTTGCAGTGACATTTTCTGGTGGCGTTGCTGAAGCAAAAGAATTTAACGAAATTGATCAGGCAGTAAAAGAAGCGGATATGGCCCTGTACTTAGCAAAAAGAACGGGACGAGCACAAGTTATCTGTCCTGCTTGCGAAATCTAATAATAGTTTTGTTTAAATTAAACTTGTGTTATGAGTACTATTCCAACTATAATAAAAAAGAATTAAAGGTTTAATAAAAGGGGATTAACGGGTGAAAAGATGGGGTTTGGGGATAGTAGTTATTTTATTTGGTTCGCTTTTTGCGCTCTTGTTGGCTAACCAAAAAACAAATCAGATAACGAACGCTAATAAACAGGCTAATAATTCAACAATTCTGACCAAAAAGGGTTTGGAGAAGCAAGGAACATCTCTTGTTTTACGGAACAGTAATAAGTTAGCAAAACTGCAAGAAGAAAAAACACCGACGGCTGCTATAAGCAGTACTGCACTGTCGAGTCCGGCTAAATTGGCGAGTAGTGTAGATGATAACAGTGCTCGCATAACAATCGCTGGTGTTTTATCACAGAAAAGTGGGGCAGCTTTGAGCGACCAAGTTGTATATGCTAAAAGCTCGACTGAAGAGATTAAGCTTTCTACGGATGGAGAAGGCGATTTTTTTGTGCATTTATTAAGTAACCAAAACTATACTTTGACCACTTCGAATGGGATGCAGCTCGGCAGCATTACAACTGGTGCTACTAAGAGTGTTGTCAATGATGATGGCATAATTGAACTCGGAAGAACATTCAAAAGTGAATCTTCTTCCGGTTATGTGCAGCTTAATTCAAATGTTATTTATTTTCCAGAATCTGAGGTATCTTCGGCAAGCAGCACTAGCATTATTGTCAACGGAATACAGAATGTATACGCTGGTGATATTGTACTTGCAGATGAGAGTCTGAATCATTTGACAGCAGCGGCTATTGAGGTAACCAGTGTTCAATATGAGAATAACAAAACAATTTTAAATGGTACACCGCTAGCCATGACTTCAATCTTTCAAGAAATTCATTCAGGAAGTTATGGGAGTTTTGGTACAGTGAAGGTCACGCCCAACACACAAGTTGCAAGTCGCAACAATAATGATGGCAATGACAATCAGAATGAGAACAGTCTAGTAGTCAATGATGGACAAGGCAGCACATTCAATGTGGAAGTAGGGCTGACACCATCCCTGAAGATTGATTATTCAAACACAAGTGGGACAAAGCAGATTGCAGCATCGTTTAAGACGACTGCCAAAGTTCAAGGGAGTATCAGCGCAGGTCGAACAAATTCCCAAAATTATGATATCGGCACTGCAACGATCACAACTGATCTTCCTTTTTTATCCGTTACGGTACCGTTAACCCTAAATGAATCTTTGCAATCCGTTAAGGAACACAGTGTAAATGTCACAGGTGAGTATACTTCAAGCGTAAATTTGCAAATCAACGGTGACAAACTGACGAAAACAGCTAGTCATACTGTCGCTGTTAATTTGTCTGGTGGCACAGATTCGTTGAGCCTAAGCTTGGGTGTCACAGCTGCCCCAAGTATTTCAATGGCAGGAAGCGAACTGCTCAACATAAATGCTTGCTCAGGCTTTAGTGAGAATGTAGATGCTGCTGCGAACGAGACTCAAAGTAGTCATTATAGTGATGAGATTGAGAGCCCATTTTTGGAAAGGTCATATAGTTCAGCAGATGATGTTCCCATTTTTAAAACGGCTGATATGCAGATAAATACTGCTACAGCAGACAATGTAAGCGACATAACTTTGGCTCCGGGAGAAAAAAAGATACTGTATTTGCCAGATTATAGTAGTGGTAACACTGACTTAACTCTTAATGAGAATGGTCCAATCACGGTTACAAAATTAGCAAGCGGTGTATATGAAGTGGTCGCGAATGCGGCGGCTGTGCCTGAAACGAGTGCCAATCTTGCATTTTTGGATGCTTCTTCAAATGGACATCTTGTTAATAGTAAGGGGCAACTTACCGTAAACATTGTCAACGCAGACAAGACTAGTATCAGTGGTCGTATACTAGATGCTTCGAAGCAAACGGGAATCCAGAATGCACAAATAACCTTGGTCAATGAAGCAACTGGTGCTACTTATAGGACAGTCTCCAACGCTAGCGGCGAATATGTGCTAGAACTGCCAAGTGGTAATTATCAGAGTACGGTTACAGCAAGCGGGTACCAATCTGCGAATGCAGTACTCGGTAATATTGATACAGAAGGGTTGAAGCATGACACTGAATTGTCTTTGAATGTTTCTAATCTTCATGGAGTTATTAAGGATTCAGTGACAAGCGCGAAGATTGCTGGAGCGTCGCTATCTTTTAGGGCGGGTGCTGATAATACGATAAGTGAACCTGTAGCAAGCAGCGTTACTGATGAGAATGGCGAATACCATCTTAGTCTGCCTGCAGGTGATTACACAGTTGCGCTAATGAGCAATGGTTTTGTTACGGGCTATGAAAATATTACTGTGGGTCAAAATAGTGAAGATACTGAGGTAGATGGTCTGCTGGCTAAGGAAAGTACAGACTTTAGCAGGTAAGCTTGTAGTAATCTGGTTTCTAAATTCTGACTTAGTTAAAGTTAGTTTATACTTTTAAGACATTAAATTAAGGTTGTGATAATTTATATGCTCAGTATATTGTTTGTTATGGTATTGATTCCTACATCGATTGTTGGCTTTATATATGAGTTGTACGTGTTAAGTGAAAGCGAAGAGATGCAGAAAGTACATTCACTTTTCAAATATGCTGCATTGCTTTTTTTGTTCGTTGTACAGGAATATTTTATTGCATATATAACATACAATACCGTTGGTTTTATCTGCTTTCAGTATACAATCAGCATCGCTACTTTCATGATTTCTCGTAAATTTGCATTGATGACAGGTTTGTTTACACCAATTGTGATCAACTTATTTTTGTACAATATCGGTGAATTTACACCTTTATTTTGCATATTGAGTTGTATTGCTGTGTTGCTTGTCTTTCTAGCGATGAATGCTTTTTTAAACAAGTCGTTCACTGTACAGCTTTATCGGTACAGCGGGACTTTGATTTTAATCAGTTTATTAACGATGAATCCTGCTACGGGTAGTTTTGATATTCATTTTTACACTGTGGCGAAGTTTTTGAAGGTGTTTTTAGGATGTCTGCTTATTATTTGGTTTTCATATATTTTCTTTAGAGAAATCGAGCAGAAGAAAAATCGGATAAGTGAGCTGGAGTACATGAAAGCTCACGATAAATTGACAGGTCTTTATAATTATCGGGAATTCAGAAATAATTTGAATACTATAGATGAATCTTCTGATAAGAATTATCTTGCTGCAATGCTGGATCTTGATAATTTTAAGAAGTTCAATGATGAATTCGGACATGACGAGGGAAATAGGTTTCTTGAGAGTTTTGCGAAAAAGCTGCTGAATTATATGCGAAAAAATAATGATACTAATGTAACTGTTTATCGCTTCGGCGGTGAAGAATTTTGTATTCTGATTAAGAACACACCTGTTGAAATGGCTCATATAAAATTAAACGACTTCATTATTTTCTTACAGGCAAATAAGTATAAAACCAATTCAGGAAAAGAAATGCGTGTTTCTTGTTCTGCGGGTATTTCAGATGCACGTAAATTTGACTCAATCTATGCCGCTGTGAGAGCTGCTGATGATGCACTTTACCAAGCTAAGAGAGAAGGAAAAGGACGTGTTGTTACTAATAATATAGGGGACAGCCTTAGTTTACGAAGCATGGTTTCTGATTCTGCGCAATAGTACATCTTCTGAGATTCAGGCCATAAGTGGTAAAGATTCATAATTGTAAGAGAGAAAGGTGTAAGGTAATTATGTTTTGGATTATTATATTTCTAGTAATTGCAGGTTTTCTTGCCGGTTTGCTGCAGTCTGTGGCAGGGTTAGCATCATTAGTATCTTATCCAGCGCTGTTAATAGTAGGCGTTCCTCCGGTAATTGCCAATGTTACTAATACAACCGCATTGATTTTTTCGGGAATTGGTTCACTAATCTCTTCATCCAAGGAATTGAAGGGACACTGGAAGAAATTATCATTCTTTATTGTTTTGTCGCTGATTGGAAGTGTGGGTGGAAGCTACTTACTGTTGCATTTGCCATCTGCATCATTTGAGAAAGTTGTGCCATTTTTTATTTTTGGTGCGGGAGTTCTTTTGTTGCTGTCTAGTCGTAAGAAGAAAGCGATTGATGGTAGTAGTCTGGCTGGAAGTAAGAACTCACAAGGTACATGGAAGCTGATTATTAGTGCAATTTGTATAGTTCTAGTTGGGGGATACACTGGTTATTTTGGAGCAGCCGGCGGTGTGTTATTTCTTGCAATTCTCTCGGCAATTACAGATGAAGAATTTCATATTGTAAATGCAATGAAGAACGTAATAACTTTTGTCGGGAATTTAACTGCAACTTGCATCTTTATCTTTAAGTCACATATTGCATGGCACTATGTGATTCCAATGGGTATAGGATTGCTTGCTGGTGGTTATGTAGGACCGATTATTGTACGGCATGTCAATATTCATTTGTTGCGGATTCTAATTGCTTTTGCCGCCTTTGGACTTGCTGCTTATTTGTTGCTTGCTGCGTATTAGGTTAAGTGAGAGTGCCAACAGGTGAATTGGAGCATTAATTATGAATTACAGACATATTTTGAATTGTAGTGCATGATTGAAAAAAGAAGGTATTCAATTATTATTGAGAAATATCGTTCACTAGGTCTGAAAGAGGTATGACCCGTATTTGATTTCAGATATCAACGGAAATGTTTCATCAATTGAATTTCAAAGTGCAAAAATTATTAATGAATTGAACAAAATAGAATGGTCTGAATTTAGTGTAGCATTCTAAATTTAATTAAAACAAAACATCACAGTAAGAAGACTTTTCATTTTCTTACTGTGATGTTTTATTTTGTAATATTCCTATATGTCAGGTTTTACCTAATTATTCGAAAATCGGTGTATTCGTTGTTTCTACATATTTTGCAGAGATTGGTGTCGTATAGAGTTGTTCGCCAGTCTTATTGATAAAAATCCCAAGTTCAGCTAAATCTGTCATTGCTTTTTGAATGACTTCTTTGTTCAGATCGCTATTTGCATAACTAAGACGGAAGTGATTCTTTGTTTTACCAGATTGACTGCCAAAAACCATGTCTAATTGTTTCATTTGAATTCCTCCTAATTTTTATTTAGTACCTTTGAAGTTATTTTGCAACTTTTTCAATGGTGGTAAGCTTTGTTTCTGAGATCTCATCAGCCAGCAAAGTATTTAAGATTGCGGTGAAAGCAATAATGTTCGCTTCTGTTAAACCGTCTTTAAGATTATTAAAAGAATGCTTAATTTCTGAGCCATCTGCACTGACACCTGTTGTTGCGATACTTGATTTAACCCATGCTTTACTCATGTAAAACACCTCCAGTTTTATTTTGTAAGTGCTGCAGCTGCTTACACTTATACAAACGAAAGCAAAACTAAAAATGTTAACCTGATTTTATTTTTTTGAGAATCCGAACTTAGAGTGTGCTTTGCCATGAATAATCCACAGTTACCTAGAGAATTCTGACCCATGGAGTATGTTTATTCGGAATTAATAATGAGACTGAATTTAAAATCCGATTTATGACTCAGTTCGTTAGAAGAGCATTCTAGATTGTTGAAAAAATAGAGATTAAAGTAGTTTAAAAAAATAAAATTAGTTTTCTTGAAACTAAACAATATTGCGCTTACATTAAGAAAATACATAAAAATAGTACAGTTAACTTTTGAAAGCAAGAAAAAAAGTTCAAATCAGCAGAATCATGTTACAAAAGCGGACATGAAATATAGCGATAAAATTGACATTCTAAGAATATGATTATAAAATCATTAATACATCAAATGAAAGGTGATGTTTGTATGAGTAGTGTTTTTAGAAAGAAAAGTGTAGCAGAGCTTACAAGTGGGGTAACTCCTCTTAGACGTACACTGCGCACTGTGGATCTGACATTTCTAGGAATTGGCGCTATTATTGGTACAGGGATTTTTGTTTTAACAGGTAAGGGTGCTTTAACAGCTGGTCCTGCATTGTCTTTATCATTTTTAATTGCCGCTATCTGTTGTGGATTTGCTGGTCTGTGCTATGCAGAATTTGCATCAATTGCTCCCGTTGCTGGTTCGGCTTATACATATTCCTATGTAGCATTTGGTGAAATTGTTGCTTTTATCATTGGTTGGGATTTGATTTTGGAATATGCATTAGGTGCCGCAACGGTTTCAGTTGGGTGGTCTGGGTATTTTGTTAACCTCTTGGACAATATGGGGATTCACATACCGACCGTTCTTACTGCAGCCGCTGGGACAACACCTGGTGTCAATACATTATTCAACTTGCCAGCATTCCTAATCGTTATCTTAATTACTTGGATTATCTCGATTGGGATTAATTCAACCAAACGTGTTAATGATACAATGGTTATTCTGAAGCTTGCTGTTATTGTATTGTTTATTGTATGTACCGTTTGGTATATCAAGCCACATAATTGGGTACCATTCTCACCTTATGGCTGGTTCTCAACACATGCTGGTGCGAAAGCCGGGATTATTCCGGCAGCATCAATCGTGTTCTTCGCTTTTATTGGTTTTGATTCTGTTGCTTCAAGTGCTGAAGAAACAATCAATCCAAGCAAGACGTTGCCACGTGGTATTTTGATTTCACTTTTGATTTCTACGGTACTCTATATTATCATGACGTTAATCATGACAGGTGTTGTTAAATACACTGTATTCAGTAAATATCTGAATGCTCCCATCTTAGCGGTACTTGCTTCGACAGGTCAGACATGGTTATCAATTATTGTAAGTATCGGTGCAATTCTAGGTATGACAACTGTTATTTTAGTTCAACTTTATGGTCAATCAAGAATTACTTATTCAATGTCGCGTGATGGATTATTTCCTAAGTTTTTCGGTGAAGTTAATGAGAAGTATAAGACACCATTCAAGGGAACTTGGTTCTTCGGCATTATTACAGCCATTGCAGGTGGATTAATCAACCTGAATATTTTATCAGAACTTGTAAATATTGGTACCTTGACAGCCTTTATTTTAGTTTCTGCAGGTGTTCTCTGGATGCGTAAGTCACAACCAGAACTTCATCGTGGGTTCCGTGCACCAGGTGTTCCTGTAACTCCAATTATTGCTATTATTTTCTGTTTAGTTTTGGTTGCCGGACTAAACTGGGAAACTTGGTTAAGGTTCCTTGTCTGGTTTGCAATTGGGATGGTTCTTTACTTCACATACGGTCGCAAACATTCATTAATGAATTAACATAATTAAGATTAGGATAAACAAAAACAACAGCACGTTAACATAAATTTTAATATTTCATGAGAGGGTTGGACCAAAGGAAACATTTTGGTCTAGCTCTTTTGTTTGACTCTATCCAAGGATTTTCCATAAGGGAGTGTGCCATAAGTTGGGAAAATTTGAGTACTAACTCGAAATTACGAACATAGCAGACACTTTGCTATGAGTAATTCGAAGTTAGACGGAGAGTTTTGACTTATGAAACACGTTTATACGGAATAAATAGAGAACTGAATCAAAATTTAACTTTTGATCCAGCCCCATTCTTAGATAATGAGTGCAAATTTCAATCTAAAAAAGAAATAAAAGAATATACAGCAAGAACTTCTTCTCTAATTAGTAATATTATAATATACTTTGTTGTTAGGAAATTAAGAAGGGGAGCGAGAATCAAATGAACAATAATAAAGAAAAGCTTTTAAGTGTTTCCATTGAGGAACGCCGGACATCATCTTGGGATATGTTTGCAACATGGGTGGGTGCAAATGCTAATAATGGTACGTGGTATATTGGGGGAGTTCTTGCAGCGTGCGGCTTTTTTGCTGCAATAAATGTTTTGGTGTTCTCATCGGCTTTATCGTATCTTTTCTTATCATTGATTGGTTTCATAGGTTACAAGACGGGTGTTTCAACAATGGGTATCAGTCGGGCCTCGTTTGGAATTCGGGGAAGCTTCTTGCCATCATTGATTAATTTTACACAATTTATTGGATGGACTGCGGTCAATACTTTTATTGCTGCTACATCGGTTAGTTATCTCTTACATGATCTAATGGGCTTGCCATTATTTGGACACTCTGGTGGCAATACCGGGATGTTCCTAGGAATTGCAGTAATGAGCGTTCTACATATTATCAGTATTGCAAGTGGTTCACGCTCTGTTCAATTGATTGAACGGATTGGGATAGTTCTAGTATTTATTTTTGTATTTTGGGAATCAATCGTTGTATTTAAGACGGTGTCACTTGATCAGATTGCTGCATGGCATGTGCCAAGTAAGCTCAAGATGAACATTGGTGCAGCAATCGATACAGTCGCAGCTTTCAACCTTGCTTGGGTAACTGCTGGTGCTGATTTTACTCGTTTTACGAAGAAGAAGAGCGGTTCAACCACAATTCCTTTTGCAGGTGCATTAATTGGGGTTCTATGGTTTGCATTTATTGGTTTGGTTGCAACAATCAGCATTGCAGTTGCTTCAGGTGCATATGACCCGAATAACTCTGATCCCAGCACAATAGCAAGTAAATTGGGTCTGGGAATCATTGCGCTGCTTGTTATTATTTTAACCAGTATGACTGCAAATGCTGTTAATTTGATGGCCGCAGGTTCGGCTCTTTCAAATGTTTTTCCAAAGTTGAGTTTGAAGATTTCCCTCTGGATTGTTGCTGTACTGGCTACGATTGTGACTTTTATCCCAATGATTTTGGGTAGTTTCTTAGATGCCTTCACTGTTTTTCTTGATTATATCGGAATGGTGCTTGGTCCGATCATCAGCATTATCATAGTAGATTTTTATATTTTGAAGAAAAAAGAATATCAAGTAGATGAATTAACAAAGCAAAATGGAAGATACTGGTATCATGGCGGGATTAACTGGCTTGCGGTTATCACATGGATAATCGGTGCAGCCTTCTTCTTTGTTTTACAAAAAATTACTTTTTTAAACATCACAGTTGGGGCAACGTTTATTGATATGCTGCTTAGTGCGGTATTATATTATATTTTGATGAAATTTATGGAGAAAAGGAGAGATTAGATGCTAATCAGCAATGTTCATATTGACAATCAGCAGGAATTGAAAAGTATCCGGATTGAAGATGGTAAATTTGCAGCGATTGCAGCCAAATTACAGCCAAAGGCAGGAGAAGAGGTGCTTGATGGCGGAGGTCATTTATTGTTGCCTCCCTTTATTGATTCGCATATCCATCTAGATGCAACTCTGACAGCGGGGCAGCCGGAATGGAATCAGACAGGCACTCTCTTTGATGGAATTAGAATCTGGTCGGAGCGCAAAAAGAGCTTAACCATTCGAGATGTTAAGGAACGTGCGCGCAAAACAATCTATCAGCAGATTAAATTTGGAATTCAATTTGTTCGCAGCCATGTGGATACGACAGACCCTAACTTGATTGCCCTACAAGCATTATTGGAGCTTAGAGAAGAGTTAAAAGATGTTGTTAACTTACAATTGGTGGCCTTCCCGCAAGAGGGTATTCTGTCATTTCCAAATGGTAAGGAACTATTGGAGCAAGCTCTCAAGGAAGGTGCAGATGTTGTCGGTGGGATTCCGCATTATGAATTCAATCATTTTTATGGTGCCGATTCACTCAAGTATCTGGTCGGCTTGGCAGAAAAATATGATACATTGGTTGACGTCCATTGTGATGAGATCGATGATCCCGCGACACGGAATCTTGAAGTTCTTGCAACCTTGGCGTATGAGTCAGGATTGAAGAATCGTGTGACAGCAAGTCATACAACAGCCATGGGTTCATACAACGATGCATATACCTATAAGTTATTCAGGTTATTGAAGATGGCAGAAATGAATTTTGTCTCTAATCCACTGGTTAACATGCACTTAGGCGGACGCTTTGATACATATCCTAAGCGGCGTGGACTAACACGTGTCAAGGAATTGTCAGAAGCGGGAATCAACGTGTCTTTTGGTGAAGATGATGTGCAGGATCCTTGGAGTCCCTTAGGCAATGGGAACATGTTGGACCCAGTCCATATGGGTGTCTATGCCGCACAGTTAATGGGGTATGAGCAGTTGCAATCTTCATATAATTATGTGACCTATAATGCAGCTAAGACTCTGAATATTAGTGAAAAGTATGGAATCAAAGTTGGTTTGCCAGCAAATTGTATTTTGTTAAATGGAGCAGACTTTTACAATGTATTGAACAAACACGCAGAGGTTCTCTACAATATCAGAGGTGGGAAAGTTTTAGCCAAGACTGTTCCGGCACAAACTGAGCTGTTTCTAAAATAATTGAATAATTTAGATTGTTATTTGCGCAGAAAGCAGCCAGTTAAAGTTGCTAAATTGTAAGTAAAGTTGCAATATAAGGGTATAGTTACTGAAAAGGAAGTGCAGATAATTATGGTTGAAATGATGAATGCCGTTGGATACACAGAACATTTGCCGATATCTGACGAAAAAAGCTTATTTGATTTCAAGACAATCAAACCAACGCCTAATGGTCGCGACTTGTTAGTTAAGATAGAGGCAATTGCAGTGAACCCAGTTGATATTAGTATTCGTAAGAATGAAAAGGAACAGCTGGATGAGAGTCATCCGAAAATTCTTGGTTGGGATGCGCTTGGTGAAGTTGTTAATTGCGGTGGTGAAGTTCGTTTGTTCGAAAAGGGAGAGCGTGTCTTCTATGCTGGCGCAGTTGATCGCCCAGGGTCTAATGCAGAATATCAGCTGATTGATGAGCGCCTCGTTGCACTTGCACCAAGGAAGTTGACCCAGCAGCAAAGTGTTGCGATGCCGCTAACCTCATTAACGGCTTGGGAAGCATTATTTGAGAAGCTTCAGATATCAAGAACTAATAGAATTGAAAATGCAAAGAAAACGATTCTGATCATCAATGGTGCCGGTGGAGTGGGGTCGATTGCTACCCAACTTGCTGCTTGGGCAGGACTTAAGGTTATTGCAACCGCATCGAGAGAAGAGACAATTCACTGGACATTGGCACATGGTGCAGCTGATACGATTAATCACAGAGTTGACATGCCAACTCAGTTAAAAGCAAAGGGAATTGCTGGGGTTGATTATATCTTGCAGCTTAGCGATATCGATGGACATTGGGCAGAGATGGCAGAAATGATTAAGCCTAATGGACGAATTACTTCAATCACAGGCAATCAGGCACCACTTGATCTGGGGTTATTGAAACCTAAAAGTGTCACTTTTTCATGGGAATGGATGTATACCAAGTCTTTCTACCAGCTGCCGGAGATGATCTCGCAGCATGAGATTCTTGAACGGATTTCAACAATGCTGAATGATGGTGTCCTCAAATCGACCGTGACGGAAGTGTTGCATACAGTCAATGCAGCAACCTTGCGCAAGGCACATAAGATGATTGAGACTAATCGCACGATTGGCAAGATTGTTATCTGCAATTAATGGAGCTAT
This sequence comes from Liquorilactobacillus sp., assembly GCF_047719775.1. NCBI lineage: Bacteria > Bacillati > Bacillota > Bacilli > Lactobacillales > Lactobacillaceae > Liquorilactobacillus > Liquorilactobacillus sp. The sequence goes on along the minus strand of NZ_JBDNTS010000025.1, from coordinate 4,648 downwards.
ATCACATGAAGTCATATTTTCTCTATCATAATTTTGGAGGGATTCTTAATGAAAAAGGCACTTATACTTGTGAACTTAAAAGATACACAGGTGGAACAACTGCGGACTAAGTATCCAACTGTTGAATTTACAACAGACCCAGGCGATTATCTGGACGCGGAAATTATTCTGGGATGGAAAGTATCTCAAGCGGATGAATTGCTTAAAAGCAAGAAACTCAAGTGGGTTCAAGCAAAGTCGGCTGGTGTCGATTATTTTCCACTAGAAGAGTTTGCAAAATGCAAGATTAAGCTGACAAATGCTTCTGGCCTACATTCACGTTATATTGCCGAGACTGTTGCGGCATATTTGCTGATTGAAAATCGTGGATTAAGACCTGTTATCAAGAATCCAGGAATGTGGGATGAGCCAGAGGTCTATGAGACTTCTGAACAGACTGTGCTGATTTTTGGAACAGGTAATATTGGCAAGGAGATCGCACGCTACTGCCATTTCTTTGAGATGAAAACAATTGGTGTCAATCGTCACGGCGCAGATACTCAATTGGCAGCTGATTTCGATGAGATTATCAGAATGGACGAATTTGAAGCGACTAAGGATAAGTATGATGCTGCATATGTTATCAATATTCTTCCTGGAACCAAATCTACCAATAGATTTTTTAATAAAGACAGTTTGAAGAAAATTAATCCAGGATACTCTTTCATTAATGTTGGTCGCGGAACCTCAGTGGTTACCTCTGATTTAGAACACCTATTAGCTGATGACTATATTAAGAGTGCATATCTGGATGTCTTTGAAGAAGAACCGCTCAAGCAGGATTCACCACTGTGGCATTCGCCTAAAATTATATCAACACCTCATATTTCAGGTTTAATGGCACATTTTAAGGAGGAGCTTCTTCCTTTATTTGATGATAATCTTGAGAGGTACTTAGCAGACGAGCAATTACACAATTTAGTTGATCTGGATGCAGGTTATTAGAGTAATCATTATTGATTTTACTAATTATTTATTGTAAAATTACATCATTGAATTCTTAATATTGACTGTGAGAGAATGAGTAATCTTCGGATTTTCACAAGAGAGTCGCGGTAGCTGAGAAGCGATGCAGGTCTGGAGGCGAATATGGTTCTTTAGAAGTCTGAGATGGTGAGTTGATCAGTAATAAGCCATTATCCGGTTAAAACCGTTATTGATTGATATCTTAGATATTATAAGGGACCAGTATGGTCTGAAGATTGGTGGTACCGCGCTTGAGCGCCCTTTCATTGAAGGGGTGCTTTTTTTATTGCAGTCGATTTTAAGAGCAATAAATAATTTATTAATTAAGGAGATGTATTACTAATGTCAAACAAGAATAGGTCTGTTCAAACCGTTGTAGCTACAGGGATTGGTGCTGCAATTATCTTTGTCTTAATGAAGTTCATTGCCATTCCAACAGGTATTTCAAATACACAGGTGAATGTAGCTGAAGGGTTCTTGCCATTATTAGCTGCAATCTATGGACCAGTTGCGGCTGGATTAGCGATGTTTATCGGCCATTCTTTAAATGACTTTGTTACTTATGGTTCGCCTTGGTGGACATGGGTCATCGTTGATGGTTTGGTTGGGGTAGCTTTTGGGTTATTCAAGCGTCAATTAGACATCCAAAGTGGCAAGATCTCAGCTGCTAAATTAGTTCTTTTTAATGTATACCAGATTGTAGTTAATTTTATTGGTTGGGTTTTGCTTGCTCCAACGGGTGATATTTTGATTTATCATGAACCAGCAAGTAAGGTATATCTTCAAGGAGTTGTAACTTGGTTGTTGAACAGTGCTTCTGTTGCAATTATTGGGACAATTCTTTTGATATTATATGCAAAAACAAGAACAAAACGTGGCAGCTTGAAGAAGGAAAAGTGAGATGGCAGAACCACTAATTAGTTTCAAGGATTTCTCATTCAAATATGATTCGCAGGCTGAAGATACATTGAAACATATTGATCTTGATATTTATCCTGGTGAGAAAGTCTTGATAGCCGGTGCATCAGGCTCTGGCAAGTCAACGTTGGGTCGTGTCATCAATGGACTGATTCCACATGCTTATCCGGGGACGATCAGCGGGTCATGTATTGTGAATGGCAAGGAGGTTGCGGACAGTTCATTATTTGATTTATCTTTTGATGTTGGAACTGTCCTGCAAGATTCTGACAGCCAGTTTGTTGGCTTAACTGTTGCTGAAGACATGGCGTTTTCACTTGAAAATGATCAGGTACCGCAAGCTGAAATGCGAAGTGCGGTTACCAAGTGGGCAAAAACGCTGCAACTAAATGAACTGTTGAAGAACTCACCGCAAGAAATCTCTGGTGGACAGAAACAGCGAGTTGCAATGGGTGGCGTCTTGATTGATGAAAGTCGAATTTTATTATTTGATGAACCACTCGCTAGTCTTGATCCGGCAGCTGGACTTGCTTCAATGGAACTAATCAATGATTTGGCAACAAAGCAGAATTTGACGGTAGTAATTATTGAACATCGAATTGAAGAGGCCTTGCATGCCAATATTGATCGACTTGTAGTATTGCAAGATGGTGAGATTGTCGCAAATGATAAACCAGATAGAATCCTTGTATCTGAAAAAGTTATTGAGCTTGGACTAAGAGAACCGCTATACTTGAGTGTTCTAAGACGTGCTGGGATTGCAATAGCAGATTGTCAACAAATTAGTCATGCTGAAACAATAACAAATCCTGCAATTGCTAAGAGTTTAAAGTCATGGACGAGAGATGTTAAGTTGAATCAGGCAGATGAGAAAAAGTCAAACTTGTTGGAGCTGCAGAACATAAAATTCGCCTATGATGATGGCAAGAATGTGATTGATAATGTGAATCTGGTTGTTCATCGAGGTGAAATGATCAGCCTTGTAGGTCAGAATGGTACAGGTAAGTCGACGCTAAGTAGCTTGATTACAGGTTTCTTGACGCCAACTAATGGCAAAATATTATTTGCCGGAGAAGATATGGCTGAACTGTCTGTCAAAGAACGGGCTGAAAAAATTGGATATATTCTGCAGGATCCTAACCAAATGATTTCTAAGACAACTGTTTTTGAAGAGGTTTCTTCTGGGCTAGTATTGCGCCAGATAGCAAGCAAAGAAATTCAGGGGCGTGTCAATAAAATTTTGAAAATCTGTGGTCTGTATGAGATGCGGCACTGGCCAATATCGGCGCTCAGCTTTGGACAGAAGAAACGAGTTACAATCGCATCAATTCTTGTACTTGATCCAGAGATGCTGATTCTTGACGAGCCAACTGCCGGTCAGGATTTCAGACACTATACTGAAATAATGAGTTTTTTGGAGAAGGTCTGTGCAGATAAGGATCTGACAATTATTCTGATTACCCATGACATGCATCTAATGCTTGAGTACACTATGCGGACAATTGTCTTGGATGCTGGTCATGTTATTATGGATGATATACCAGCCAAGGTCTTGACTAATGCTGATGTATTGCAGCGTGCGTCCCTTGCAAAAACGAGTCTGTATACACTGGCTCAGCGCTTTGGATTGCCGTCTGCAGATGATTTTGTCGCAAAATTCATTGAATCAGAAAGGCGGGCAAGATAATGGCAAAAAATCTCTTTGTCGGTTACAACGAACGGGATACATTCTTGCATCGCTTGAGTGGCAGCACCAAATTAATTGGCTTTGTCAGCTTATCGATCATTGGAATGCTGACTTTTGATACACGGTTTCTTTTAGGTATCTTTTTGTTTTCAGTAATTTTATTTTGGAAATCAAAAATAAAATTTAGCGAGATTTCTTTTATTTTGAAGGTAATCATAGCCTTTGCAATTTTCAATATTATTTTAGTGTATGTTTTCTCACCAAGTTATGGAATGTCCATTTATGGGAGCCAGCACATGATATTTGGAGACCCAAATCATTTTTTTAACTTGTCTTGGGAAGAACTGCTCTATCTCTTCAATGTGATGCTAAAGTACACTTTTGCTGTGCCACTCGCCTTGGTCTTCTTATTGACTACCGAACCAAGCGAGTTTGCAGCAAGTCTTAATAAGATTGGAATCTCTTATCGAATCAGCTATTCAGTGGAAATTACGTTAAGATATATCCCAGATGTTCAGCGGGATTACCGGACTATCAGCTTAGCACAGCAGGCACGTGGTTATGAGATTTCTAAGAAAGCGAATCTGATGACACAGGCAAAGGGTGCGATTCAGATTATTTTGCCGTTAATTTTTACTAGCTTGGATCGAATTGAGACTGTTAGTCAGGCAATGTCGTTAAGACGGTTTGGAAGGCATAACAAACGCACATGGTATATGGCACGCCGCTTCAAAATGGCGGATTATCTAGCACTTTTTTTGATTCTTTTAATTGTAATCATCGGAATCACATTATTTAAAGTCAATAATGGACGTTTTTGGAATCCATTTAAGTAATTTTGAATTGTGTTGGAGATATTGTAATTTACAGAAATTAGTAACAAAAAGAAACTTCGGGCTTTGTCTTGACAACTTTTTCAGCCGAAGTTTTTTTGATTGGGGAAATATTAATAAAGAAAGTCGGAGCTATTGATAACTACGCAGTTTGGGCCTAGAATAAAAAGTGTACAAGTTAAATAGAGACTCTGATTTAGTATAA